>NZ_JAMYPX010000007.1:0-241199 GCF_040320585.1 Mesorhizobium sp. M0663 | reverse complement strand
ACCAGCTGACGCCCGATCGGGCGCTCACGTCGCAGCCGGCAGCACCGTTATGCGACATTTCTACTTTGCTGACATCGCGACATTCGAACTTGGTTGCAACACGCCTATAGCATCCGTTGGCGGCGAGATCAGGCCGGTCACTCTTAGACATTCGCAACAGCGCTGTGGGGCAACGGGCATGCTAGGGTTGGGAATCATGAACACACTCCCGCTACTTGCAAGTCTTGCCCTCACCCTCGCCTGCGCGCTCACTGGCGCGCGAGCGCAGGACTTTGATCGTGCGCCAGGCGAGAACGACCTGGCTTTCGCCAAACGTGTTGTTGGGTTCGCCGACAATGCTGATCCGCACACCACAGCCGTGAGCTGGAACGGCCTCCAGACACTCTTCGTCGATTACCAGACTACTGAGGAATATCCGGAACGCCCACTCGTCGCGCTACAACGGCTAGCTGACAACAGATATCGCGCAATCCAGGTCACGATCGGTGAACAAGAGGGCGACACACCGGTCATAGCGCTCGGCCTCGCCAACGCCGACCACGACCCGGCAAAGGAACTGATCGTGATACTTTCCTGGGCTCAGATGCACTACGATGTCGAAGGGACGCTCTACGAAGTTCGCATCTTCGATGGCCCCAAGCCAGGCCAGAAGGCGCTGACTCAATTGAAAGCGAGCCGGAAGTTCGATACCACATGCGACTGCCATTGGCGCGACGGCGCAACGAAGCACTTCCGCTTCAAGACGATCGCGGCGGTCAAGGCTGAACTGAAGCGCCTGGGCTATTAGCCGCCGGCGGACGATCGCGGCGGTCAAGGCTGAACTGAAGCGCCTGGGCTATTAGCCGCCGGCGAGGGCTCGCTTCCCGGATGTTGCCCTCGCCACCTCGCCGATGCTGACCCGCAATCGTCACCAGCGCCAGCACAGGCACAGGCTGGGTCGCTCGTCAGAACTCCATATCACCGAAGTCACCGCCATTATCGGAGCTGGAATCGCCTGCCTGATCGGCTTCGTCCGGCTGCGGCGTCGGCTGTTCAGCTGCCTTCGCTTCGCTGCCGCCAAGCACGCCGGCGATCGCGTTGCCGAGCAGCACGCCGCCCGCCACGCCCATCGCGGTCTGCGCGGCGTCGGCAAGAAAACCGCCGCCTGCCCGTTGTGGCGTGTCCTGCGGCCCTTCAGTTGCAACGGAGGCGGTGCGCCCTACCCGCGGAACCGAGCCTGAGCGCCTGCCGCCGCTGCGGCCGAAGAAGCCGCTGAGCGGTCCACCGCCGGCCGGCTGCCGCGCCTGCTCCTCCAGTTCTTCTATGCGCGCCTGAGCTGCGTTCAGGGCCTGCTCCTGCACCACGATCGTCTGGGCCATGTAATATGGCGCCCCAGGCTGCTGGGTGATCTGGTCCTGGATGAAGCGCTCTGCTTCGGCATCGCGCGGTGGCGCCTGGCGCTCGGCGCTTGCCAACTTCTCGAAGAGCTGTCCGATCGCTTGCTGATCGTTTCTGTCCAGGATGTCCAACTCCGGTCTTGGTTCAACGCCGGCTATTCGCGCTCGCCGGTGAAGTTCAACAGCAGTTGGAAGATGTTGATGAAGTTCAGATAGAGCGAGAATGCCCCGAAGACAGCGAGTTTCTGCTGTGATTCCGCGCCGAAGTTTTCCGCATACTGCTCCTTGATCGTCTGGGTATCCCAGGCGGTGAGGCCGATGAAGACGGCGATGCCGATCACAGAGATCGCGAATTGGAGCGCGGTCGAGCCCAGGAAGATATTGACGATGCTGGCGATCACCACGCCGATCAGGCCCATGATCAGGAACGACGAAAACTGCGTCAGGTCGCGTTTGGTCGTGTACCCGTAAAGGCTGGTCGCGCCGAACATGGTGGCGGCGATGAAGAAGGTGCGTGCGATGCTGGTGCCGGTAAAGACCAGGAACACGGAAGCCAGCGACAGGCCCATGACCGCGCAGAATGCCCAGAACATCGCCTGGGCGCCGCCTGCCGACATCGCCTGCATCCGAAACGAGAACAAGAGCACAAAGGCCAGCGGGGCCAGCATCACCACCCATTTCAGCGGTGTGGAGAAGATCGGCACGTAAAGAGCGGGCGTGGAAGCCACCACGAACGCGATCACGCCCGTAACGACGAGGCCAAGGCCCATATAGTTATAGACGCGCAGCATGTGCCGGCGCAGGCCTTCATCGTAGACGGCTCCGGCTCGGGCTCCGGCCCCGATATATCCGAGATTGTTCATGTGGTTCTCCTTCTTGCAGGTCGATCAGTAAAGCGTTTTGGCGAGGGCTTCGGCCGTGCGATCGAGACCGCCGACATCGCTGCGTCCGACGACCGCGTAGGCGACCTCGCCGATCTGGAAATAAGCCGAGGAAACTTCGCCCGAGGGAACGACGGTCGGCTTGACGACGTCGAATGTTCCGGGCCTGATCGCGAACAACGAGACCAGCCCCATCTCTTTCGTCTCGACAGCCATCTCGACGCTCGGTCCGAATTGCGATGGATAGATCTGCACGTCACGGACCGTCCAGTCCGCTGGCAGCGATGGCATCACGATCGCCGTCGCGGCGCGGATTTCGTCGGCATTGTAGCCGGGTGCTTCGGGTTGCGACGACATCGCCTCGCGCACGAGCGTCGTGCGGTGCGCCCGGACCGCGTCCTCCACATAGGCCGGCGGATGGGTCGAAGCGACGACTTCCGTCACCGATATCGGTCCGATGAGCCCGTTCGCAAGCCAGCCGGCAGCGACGAAGACAGCGACTGCCGCAACTCGCTGCAAAGCACCAAGGACGCGGCCGCGCGCCAATCCCCGCTCCAGCCGTCGTGCAGCATCGGCCGTCGCGGGCCGCGCCATGCCTTTCGATCCGGCAAGCGCCACGCGCAATTCGTCACGCATCCGTAAGTCGGACATCACCCGCGCGGCCGCGTCCGGGCGGGCCGAAAGGAACGCCTCGACCTCGATGCGACGAGCCACGTCCAGCTGATCGTCGACATAGGCGTCGAGATCGGCGCCGGTTACGGGATCGCGCAGTTGGTTCATGATCCACCTCCGACGATCTTCAGATGGCCTTTCGCGCGTGCCGGCACCGCGTCCTCCATCTCGCGCAGGGCCGCACGCGCCCTGCCGATGCGCGACATCAGCGTGCCAAGCGGCACGCCACTCACCTCAGCGGCCTGGCTGTAGCTAAGCCCCTCGATGGCGACGAGATGCAACGCCGAACGCTGCTCCTCCGGCAATTCGAAAAACGCTTCGCGCACCTGCGCCAGACGGACCGAATGTTCCTGCGGAGCCTGGACATTCGCCTCGGCGAGATAGCCGGCCTGTTCGATGCGCATTGCTTCGGATTTGCGGGACCGCAGACCGTCGATGAATGCATTATGGACGATCGACAGCAGCCATACGCGAAGATTTCCGCCGGAGCGGAAGCTGCCGCGTCGCTCATAGGCACGCACCAGCGCATCATGCAGCAGATCCTCTGCATCGGCGCTGTCGCGCGTCAGCGAGCGTGCATAGCGGCGCAGCGAACCGAGCTGTCCCAGAATATCGAAGCGTGGCATCGGCCGTTTCATGTCCTGTTTACGGAGCAGGTCGGGATGTTAATCCCGCTCTCCCCGAAATTTTCTTACGGCTCGCCGCGTTCTCGTCCTGGGAGATATCGGGCCCGCTCTCGCCCGCCAGATAGTATTGGCCGCCCTCGAGGCAAACCGGCGCCGAGTTGGCGCATATGAAACTGCTGGCAAAGTACGGCCGGTTTGCGTATCACTCCGCCGCCAACGGAACCTTATCGATGTTCGAAAATCTCCAGCCCGCGCCTGCCGACAAGATCCTGGCCTTGATCGGTCTCTATCGCGCCGACCCGCGTCCCGACAAGGTCGATCTTGGGGTCGGCGTTTATAGGGATCGCGACGGCAAGACGCCGGTGATGCGCGCGGTGCGCGAAGCCGAAAAGCGGCTGCTGCAGGGCCAGGATACCAAGACCTATCTCGGCCTTGCCGGCGATACTGCCTTCAACGCGGCGATGGCCAGGTTGGTGTTCGGCCCAGCCGCCGACATGACGCGCATTCGTGCGGCGCAGGCGCCAGGCGGCTCCGGCGCGCTGCGGCTGGTAGCAGAGCTGCTGAAAAGGACCCGCACCGACGCGATGGTCTGGCTATCGGATCCGACATGGCCGAACCACATGCCGGTGATGCGCGCCGCTGGCCTGCAGACACGCGAATATCCCTATTTCGACGCTGCTTCTGGTGCGGTTCGCTTCGACGACATGCTGAATGCATTGAGAACCGCGAATCCTGGCGACGTCGTATTGTTGCATGGCTGTTGCCATAACCCGACAGGCGCCAATCTAGACATCTCGCAATGGGCTGCCATTGCCGATCTTGTCGTTGAGCGCGGCCTGCTGCCCTTTGTCGACATCGCCTATCAGGGCTTTGGCGAGGGACTTGATGCGGATGCCGCCGGCTTGCGCCTTCTGGCGGCAAAAGTTCCGGAAATGGTCGTTGCCTCGAGCTGCTCGAAGAACTTTGCCGTCTATCGCGACCGAGTCGGTGCAGCGCTGATCATGGCGAAAGGTGGCGCGCAGGCGGATTTGGCGATGGGCCAGATGCTGTCGGCGGCGCGCGCCATGTATTCGATGCCGCCGGACCACGGCGCGGCGGCGGTGCGCATCGTGCTTGAAGACCCCGCATTGCGTGCCGACTGGGAAGCAGAGCTTGAAGAGATGCGGCTGCGCATGCTGCGGCTGCGCGTCCAGTTCGCCGAGGCGCTGCGGCGGCAGTCCAACTCCGACCGTTTCGATTTCGTCGCCAGCCATCGCGGCATGTTTTCCCGGCTTGGCCTGTCGGAAGCGCAAGTCGAGCGGCTGCGCGCCGAGCATGCCATCTACATGGTCGGCGACAGCCGCATCAACGTTGCCGGCCTGCCCGAGGACGGCATGGATGCGCTCGCCAAGGCGATAGTCTCCGTGCTCGACTGATACTTTTTGCTAGTTAGGATCTTTTCCGGAAACCGGCTTCCACTTTCGGATCATGGTCTGGCCGCCCATCTGTGGACAAGGCGCCCTCACCGGCTGAAGCCGTTGGCCGCACAGCCATGTACAGGATAGCGTTTCCCAGATGAAACCCTCGAAAGACATTTCCCGGCTGATCGAGATCATGGCAGCGCTGCGGGCGCCGGAAACCGGTTGCCCGTGGGATATCGAGCAGGACTTTTCGACAATCGCGCCATACACGATCGAGGAAGCCTACGAAGTGGCGGACGCCATTGCGCGCGGCGACCTCGACGATCTGCGGGATGAACTCGGCGATCTCCTGCTGCAAGTGGTCTACCACGCGCAAATGGCCGAGGAGGCCGGCGAATTTTCATTCGGCGATGTGGTCCAGGCCATCACCACAAAAATGATCCGCCGCCACCCCCATGTCTTCGGCGACAACAAGGCGCGCAGCGCCGGCATGGCCAAGGGCATGTGGGAAAAGATCAAGGCAGAGGAAAAGGCGGAGAAGCGCAGTGCGCGCCTCGCCCGTGGGCTCGACCCGGAAGACCATGGCAAGGGCTTTCTCGACAGTGTGCCGGTCGCCCTGCCCGCGCTGCCCCGGGCGCTCAAGCTGCAGGAAAAGGCCGCCCGCGTCGGCTTCGACTGGAGCGAGGCGGCGCCGATCCTCGACAAAATCGAGGAGGAGATCGGCGAACTACGCGAGGCGCTGGCCAAAGGCGACACTGCGCCGATCAAGGACGAGTTCGGCGACATGCTGTTTGCGGTCGTCAATCTCGGCCGGCACCTCAAAATTGATTCCGAAGCGGCACTCAGTGGCACCAACGAAAAATTCCGATCGCGCTTCCACTATGTCGAGCGGACGCTGCAAGCGTCGGGAAACAGCCTCGAAGAGGCGACGCTGGACGAGATGGAAGCGCTCTGGCAGCAGGCAAAAAGCGCGAAGTAAACGCCTCTACCCGTTGTTTTGACGGCGCAATCGGCTTTCGATCTCCTGCCGAGCGCTGTGTGTAGCCTTGAGCGCGACGGTCACGCTGCCATCCTCATTGTCGTCGCGCGAGACGATGTCGCCGTTGCGGTAAAGCCAGTCGACGACGCCGAGTTGGTCGGGCTTAAGTGTGACGGTGAACGTCTCCAGTTCGCCCGACATCATCGTCTCGATGATCGTCTTCAGCGCATCGATGCCCTCGCCGGTTACCGCCGATATGGCGATCGGCGGTGCCTTCTTGCCGTCAGCACCATCGGCAAGCAGCCGCGCCCGGTTGCCCTCGTCGAGCCGGTCGATCTTGTTCCATACTTCGATGACGCGCTTGCTATCGCGGGCGTCGACGCCGAGATCGGCAAGGATGCGCTCGACATCTTCGGCCTGCGCGGCCGTATCGGGATCGGAGATGTCGCGCAGATGAATGACGAGGTCTGCCTCGACCACTTCCTCCAGCGTCGCCCTGAAGGCCGCGACCAGATGCGTTGGCAGGTCGGAAATGAAGCCGACCGTATCGGAAAGGATGATCGGCGTGCCGTGCGGCAGGCGCACGCGGCGCAGCGTCGGGTCGAGCGTGGCAAACAGCATGTCTTCGGCCAGCACCCCTGCTCCGGTCATCCGGTTGAACAGAGTCGACTTGCCGGCATTGGTGTAGCCGACGATCGCCACCACCGGAAATGGCACCTTCTTGCGCTTGGCGCGGTGCAGGTCGCGGGTGCGGCGCACAGTTTCGAGCTCGTGCTTCAGCTTGGTGATCTTGTCCTGCAGCACACGCCGATCCGACTCGATCTGGGTCTCGCCAGGGCCGCCGAGAAAGCCGGCGCCGCCACGCTGGCGCTCGAGGTGGGTCCAGCTCCGCACAAGGCGGCCTTTCTGGTAGTTGAGATGGGCAAGATCGACCTGCAGCGTGCCTTCCTTGGTGCGGGCGCGCTCGCCGAAAATCTCCAGGATCAGCCCGGTGCGGTCGAGCACCTTGGCGTTCAACTCTTTTTCGAGGTTGCGCTGCTGTACCGGGGTCAGCGGATGATCGACAATGACCACTTCCGCGTGGCCCTCTTTGACGATCTCAGCGAACTCCGCCACCTTGCCGCTGCCGAGCAAGGTCGCCGGGCGTGGATCGTTGACGGTCACCACCGCCGTGTGGACCAGGTCGAGGTCGATTGCGCTGGCGAGGCCGACGGCCTCGTCGCGACGAGCCTCGGCGGAACGGCTCAGGCGGGGGCGGTTGGTGTCGTCGTCGCCACGAGGCTGCCGGGTAAGCACCGGCACGATAACCACCGCCCGGGTCGGGCCGTTGGCCTCTGTCCCGGTCTGATGTGCTGGTTTTCCGCGAACGCTGCGGTCCGCGTCTTTCTCACGTGCCAATCAGGCGCCCTGGCTTTCCTCACCATCGAACATCTGAACCGGCTGGCTCGGCATGATCGTGGAAATAGCGTGCTTGTAGACAAGCTGGGAATGGCCGTCGCGACGCAGCAGAACGCAGAAATTGTCGAACGAAGTGACCACGCCGGTCAGCTTCACGCCGTTGATGAGAAAGATGGTGAGTGGATTTTTGCTCTTGCGAACTGAATTCAGGAACAGGTCCTGAAGATTTTGCGATCGTTCCGCCATTGTTCTTGTCTTTCGCCGATCCCCTTCGGTTTGCAGGCCAATGCGCCAAATTAGCCGGCACATGTCAAGCACGCAAACACCATCTTGCCGTCAGTAACGACAAGCAGAACGAGATATATTGATGTTCATTCCATCTGTGCGGTTATCAGGCTGGACTTTTTTCCGCAACGTCAAAAAAGGCCTGCCGTAATGAAACTGTTATCGAGCCCGGGTGGCCGTTGGCGACGGGAGCGCCATCGATCGCCACCACCGGCATGGCAATCGTGGTCGCGGAGCTGATGAAAACCTCGCGCGCGGCCTTGGCTTCGGCCACCGAAAAACCGCGCTCCTCGATCTTCAGGCCGAGCTTGGCGGCCACGTCGAACAGCGTCGTACGGGTGATGCCGCGCAGGATGCCGTGCTCGGCCGGCCGCGTCACCAGCACGCCATCCCCGGTGATGATCCAGGCGTTCGACGATCCACCTTCCTTGACGGTGCCGTCGACATCGACGAACCAGGCCTCCTGAGCGCCGGCTTCCTTGGCTTTCTGCTTGGCCAGCACGTTCGGCAGCAGGCCGACCGACTTGATATCGACCCGATCCCACCGGTTCTCCGGCACCGTGATAACCCGGATCCCGCTCTCGGCCCGCTTCGCGGCAGCTGCAGGATCGGCTTTTTTGGCAGTCACCACCAGCGACGGCTTCGTGTCCGCCGGCGGGAAGAAAAACTCGCGGCTGGCGACGCCGCGTGTCACCTGGACATAGACCAGGCCGTCGACGACATGGTTGCGGCGCACCACCTCGCGCATGACGAGCGGCAGCACGCCGCGCGTGATCGGCCAATCGATCGAGAGTTCGGCAAGTGAGCGGTTCAATCGGGCGAGATGGCGCGGCATGTCGACGATGAAGCCTCGTGCCACCTCGCAGACCTCGTAGACGCCGTCGGCGAATTGATAGCCACGGTCCTCGATATGCACGGAAGCTTCGGCGTGAGCGACGTAGCGCCCGTTCACATACGCAATGCGCGGCATGGCTAATCCCTGAAAGAAGTCCAGCTTTCTTATGCGATTCCAAGACCGCCGTAACCGATAATTGGGTGGGCCACGACTGGTTTGGCTGTCAGACGCCCAGCGACTTCAGCTTGCGGTGCAATGCAGAGCGTTCCATGCCGATAAACTCTGCCGTCTTCGAGATATTGCCGCCAAAACGGTTGATCTGGGCGATCAGATAGTCCTTCTCGAATTGTTCGCGCGCTTCCCGCAGCGGCAGCGCCATTATGTGCTGATCGGATTTGTTTGGAGTGCGCGGCATGACGTCGCCGATCTCGGCAGGCAGGAGATCGGCGGTGATCGGCGCATCGACATCGTCGCCGCGCGCCAGGATCATCAGCCGCTCGACATTGTTGCGCAACTGGCGAACGTTGCCCGGCCAGTTATGCGCCTGCAGCACCGCCAGCGCGTCGTCGCCGATGCGGCGCGGCTTTATGCCGGCCTGGCGAGCGATCTGCTTCATGAAATTGTCGACCAGATAAGGAATGTCCTCGCGACGCTCGGCCAGTCCCGGCACCATGACCGGAACCACGGCCAGGCGATGATAAAGGTCCTCACGGAAACGGCCGTCGGCGATCATGGCTTCCAGGTTCTGCGAGGTCGACGAGACGATGCGCACGTCGACCTTGACCCGCTTGGTGCCCCCTACCCGCTCGAACTGCTGTTCGACCAACACGCGCAGGATCTTGTTTTGCGTCTCGCGCGGCATGTCGGCCACTTCATCGATGTAGAGAATGCCGCGATGGGCTTCCTCCAGCGCGCCGACCTTGCGTTCGACGCCGTTCGATTCGGTGCCGAACAGCTCGATCTCCATACGCTCTGGGGTGATGTTGGCGGCGCTCAGCGTCACAAACGGTGCACTCTTGCGCGCCGACAGTGCGTGGATGGCGCGCGCCGCCAGTTCCTTGCCCGAGCCGGAGGGGCCGATAATCATGACGCGGCTGTTGGTCGGCGCGACGCGCTCGATGGTCTGGCGCAATTGGCTCATTGCCGATGACATGCCGATGAGGTCGAAAGTCTCGCCGCTGCGCAGCTTGAGATCCGAAACCTCGCGTCTCAATTTGGAGGTTTCGAGCGCCCGTTCGGCAATGAGGATCAGCCTGTCGGCCTTGAATGGCTTTTCGATGAAATCATAGGCGCCGCGGCGAATGGCCGAGACTGCCGTTTCGATATTGCCATGGCCCGAGATCATCACCACCGGCAGGTTCGGGTGCATCGTCTTGATCTCGTCCAGCAAGGCCAGGCCATCGAGCCGCGAGCCCTGCAGCCAGATGTCGAGGAAGACCAGCCTGGGTGCCCGGTCGGCGACCGCCGCCAGCGCGCTGTCGGCATCAAACGCCGTGCGTGTTTCGTGACCTTCGTCGCTCAGGATACCGGCGACGAGTTCGCGGATGTCTTCCTCGTCATCGACGATGAGAATATCAGACGCCATTTCCGACCTTTTCAGTTTCTTTTTCGTGTTCCGTCTTGCCCTCGCCGCGTATCGGAACGGTGGCGGCAACCGGCAGGATGATGCTGATCATTGCACCCCGCCCATCGTGGAAGTCCGCTGGTGCATCGTGCAATTCGAGTCGCCCGCCATGGTCCTCCACGATCTTCTTGACGATAGCGAGGCCAAGCCCGGTGCCTTTCTCGCGTGTCGTCATGTAAGGCTCGAGCAAGCGCTGCCGGTTTTCGCGCGGCAAGCCCCTGCCGTTGTCGATGACGTCGATTCGAATCGCGCCATTCTGACGCCCGGCTTGAATCCGGATTATGCCGTGCGGACGATCCTCTGCATCAAGTCCGTCGATGGCTTCGGCAGCATTCTTGATGACGTTGCCGAACGCCTGCGCCATCAGCCGGCTGTCGAACGTGCCTTTGAGTGGCTCATTGCCGAAGACGCGCTCGAAGGTGATGTCGGCGCGGCTCACTTCGACCAGGAACGAGGCCTCGCGCAACGAATCGCGCAGATCGATGGCCTTCATTTCCGGTTTCGGCATGCGGGCGAACGCCGAGAACTCGTCGACCATGCGGCCGATGTCCTCCACTTGCCGGATGATGGTGTCGGTGCATTGATCGAAAACCTCACGGTCCTCGGTGATGACCTTGCCATAACGGCGCTTGATGCGCTCGGCCGAAAGCTGGATCGGCGTCAACGGGTTCTTGATCTCGTGGGCGATGCGCCGCGCCACGTCGGCCCATGCAGAGGAACGCTGTGCCTGGACCAGATCGGTAATGTCGTCGACTGTCACGACGTAGGATTTATCCTCCGAACCGTCGTCGCCGGCTTCAATCGTGATCTGCACGTTGAAGGTCCGTTCGGTGCCGGCACGATAGAAGGTGACCTGTTCGCGATAGACCGGCTTGCCCGATTTGCGGCCGATCTCGAAGACGCGGCCGACATGCGGCAGCACGGCGGAAAGGTTCTGCCCAAGCGCTGCCGTGGCGGATATGGCCAGCATCGTTTCGGCCGAACGGTTGACGATGGTGACGATGCCATATGGATCGACGCCGATGACCCCGGCGGTGACGCCGGCAAGCACCGCCTCCGAAAAGCGCCGCCGCTCGTCGATCAAATCCTTGGCCGACAGGATCTCGTTGCGCTGCGATTTCAGCTCCATCAGCATCTTGTTGAAGGTGTCGCCGAGCGAGGCGACGTCACCGTCGGAGGGGCGGACAGGCACGGCTACGTCGAGATTGCCGGTAGCGACCTCATCGGCCGCGCCGATGAGCTGACGAATCGGCCGCACCAGGCGGTCGGCCACCGCAATGCCGGTCCAGATGGCGGACAGGATGATGATCAGCGTCAGCGACAGATAGGGAAGCGCGAAAGCCACTTGCGAGGTGCGGCGATTGTCTTCGAGACCGCGATATTCGGCGGTGTTGGATTTGACGATCTGCCGCGCCTTGATCACCTCGGGATCGACGAGGCGGATGGTGTAGAGATAGAGGCCGTCGATCTCGCGCAGCTTGACGATGGCACCCATGATGTTGCGGGTGCGCGGTTCTATCAGCACCGGCTTGCCGTCGGCAGCGCTTGCCACGGCGCCCTCAGGCGGCTCCGGCATGGCAAAGTCCGCGTCGGTCTTGGCGCTCATAACGAAGGAACCATCGGGCTTGATGAGTGCTGCGTGCGCCAGCGAGCGTCCCACCGCCTCCTTGTTCATGAGGTCGAGAAAACCGGTACGATCGAGGCCGTAAAGCGTGCGCGAAGCGTCGAGGTCGTAAGCCATCGACAACGTCGTGCCCTGAAGATTTCGTGCGTTTTCCTGCACATAGGCGTCAGCGATCGACAACGACGAATTGACGATCGTTTTGGTGCGGATCTCGAACCAGCGGTCGAGGCCGATGTCGAGCGTGATCGACGCGATGATCGCCACCATGATCGCGGGGATGGCGGCGACCAGCGCAAACATCGCCACTATGCGCACATGCAGGCGCGACGCAGCCTTGCCATGCCGTCGTGCCATCAGGATGCGATGCACCTCGCGGCCGACCAGCAAGATCAGAAACAGGACGAACGCCGCATTAAGCGCAATCAGCGCCAGCGTCGTCCTCGCGTCGGGCGTGATCGGCGTCGCGCCGACCAGAATGGCGAAGGAGATCGCCGCCGTCACCAGCGCACCGGCAACGGCGATCACGCCCGGCAGCGCAAGCAGCCGGCGACCGTCTCGCGCGCCCGTATTGCTGAAAAGCGATTTGCTCAGTGTCGGTGCGTGCAGGGCCATGTCGCCGTCTAGAGCCAGTGATTGCGTCGGATGTATGCAACGCATTGTGGCGATTATGCAACAAGTGTGGCCGAGACGGAAATCTTTCGGCAATCGATCCCCTGGAAAGCGCTCGTAAAGGGATTCGTCTAGACCTGCCTGGACGATTTGTAGACGTTGACGCCGAGTTCGCGAATCTTTTTGCGCAGCGTGTTGCGGTTGAGCCCCAGCAATTCCGCAGCCTTGATCTGGTTACCGCGCGTTGCGGTCATCGAGGCGAGGACCAGCGGGTATTCGACCTCGGAGAGGATTCGCTGATAGAGCCCGGCCGGGGGCAAGTCGCCGGCAAACGAGGCAAAATAGCGTTGCAGGAAATGCTCCACCGCCTGGCCGATGGAAAGGTCATCGGGAATGAGGTTGCCGCCACCTGGAACGACAGGCCTTTCGCCGGTCTTCAACTCCGCCTCGATGATCTCGGCAGAAATCTCGTCCTGCGAATACAGTGCAGCCAGCCTGCGGATGAGGTTTTCGAGTTCGCGCACGTTGCCCGGCCATGGGTAGCGCTTCATCAGCTCGATGCCGCCGGTGGAAATGCGCTTGGTCTGCAGGCCTTCACTGGCGCCGAGCTTGAAGAAGTGCCGGACGAGGTCCGGAATGTCCTCCGATCGCTCGCGCAGCGCCGGCAGCCTGAGCGGCACAACGTTCAAGCGGTAGAACAGGTCCTCGCGGAAAAGCCCCTGATTGATCAGCGTGCGCAGGTCCTTGTTGGTGGCAGCGACGATGCGCACGTCAGTCTTGATCGGCGTGCGGCCGCCGACCGTGGTGTATTCGCCCTGCTGCAGCACACGCAGCAGCCGCGTCTGCGCTTCCATCGGCATGTCGCCGATCTCGTCGAGGAACAGCGTGCCGCCTTCGGCCTGCTCGAAACGGCCAGTGGAGCGGTTCTGTGCGCCGGTAAAGGCGCCCTTCTCGTGCCCGAATAGTTCCGATTCGATCAGGTCGCGTGGGATCGCCGCCATGTTGATGGCGACGAAGGGGCCACCACGACGACGGCCATATTCATGCAGCGCGCGCGCCACCAGTTCCTTGCCGGTACCCGATTCGCCCGAGATCATCACCGTCAGGTCGGTCTGCATCATGCGCGCCAGCATGCGGTAGATGTCCTGCATGGCCGCCGAGCGGCCGACCAGCGGCATGGTTTCAGGCGGCTCGTCGGCACGCGTATCGATCTTGGGCCGCCGCGGCTCGGAAAGCGCGCGGTTGACGATGTTGAGCAGCTCCGTCAGGTCGAACGGTTTCGGCAGATATTCATAGGCTCCGGTTTCGGAGGCCCGGATCGCAGTCATGAACGTGTTCTGCGCACTCATGACGATGACCGGCAGTTCCGGTCGCGCCTTCTTGATGCGCGGCAGCATGTCGAAGGCGTTCTCGTCAGGCATGACAACGTCGGTGATAACCAGATCGCCCTCGCCCGCCGCAACCCAGCGCCACAGCGTCGAAGCATTGGAGGTGACACGCACGTCGTGGCCGACGCGCGAAAGCGCCTGGTTGAGGACTGTGCGGATGGCCGCATCGTCGTCAGCGACGAGAATATTGCCGCGAACGGTCATTTGCGGTCTCCTTCACCGTCGTCGTCGGTGCCAAACTGAGTTTCTTTCCACGCCGGCATCAGAATACGGAAGGTGGTGCCGCGCGGCGTCGATTCGCATTCAATGATGCCGCCATGCTCGCCGACGATCTTTGCGACCAGCGCCAGACCGAGACCGGAGCCGTTCGGCTTGGTGGTGATGAAAGGATCGAACAGGATCGGCAGGATATCCTCGGAGACACCCGAACCGTTGTCGCGCACGCAGAATTCCAATGGCAGCGACACGCGGTCCTGCGTTCCGGGCACGGAAACACGGATGCCCGGGCGGAAGGCGGTCGACAGCATGATCTCGCCCTGCGGATCGCTGCCGATCGCCTCGGCGGCATTTTTTACCAGATTGAGGAACACTTGGATGAGCTGGTCGCGATTGGCAAAGACCGGAGGCAATGATGGATCATAATCCTCTAATATCTTGATCCTCTTGGCAAAACCGTTCTTGGCGATTGCTTTGACATGGTCGAGCACGACATGGATGTTGACGGGGTAGCGGTCGATCGGCCGCTCGTCCGAAAACACCTCCATGCGGTCGACCAGCGAGACAATGCGGTCGGTCTCGTCGGTGATCAGCCTGGTCAGTGCGCGATCCTCGTCGGACGCCGACAGTTCAAGCAGCTGCGCGGCACCACGAATGCCGGACAGCGGGTTCTTGATCTCATGGGCAAGCATCGCGGCAAGGCCGGTGACCGAGCGCGCCGCACCGCGATGCGTCATCTGCCGGTCGATCTTGTCGGCCATTGAGCGTTCCTGGAACATTACCACGACGGAGCCTGGAAATTCCGTCACAGGCGCGACGTAGAGATCGACCACCTTCTCGATGCCGAGCCGCGGCGACGACACGTCCACCCGGTATTCGTTGACTGGCGCCCGGCGCTCGCGCACCTGGTCGACAAGCGTCAGCAGCGGGCTGCCGAAAGGAATGAGCTTGTGCAGCGTGTTGCGCGCGAGCATCGTGGCGCTCGAACGGAAAAAATCCTCGGCATCGGCATTGGCGAAGGTGATGAAGCCTTGCGGATCGACCATGATCACCGGCCGACGAATGGTGTTGAGCACAATATGCGCGGCGTCCGCCATATCCGTGCTCTGTGTGACGGTGGCGTTCATGCCGCACTCCGCAGGTTCGCCGCTTCGGGAGCGGTTGAAAACATGTCGCGCAGCAACGCAATGACGCGCCCAGGCTCGAAAGACGTGAGTATGGCCTTGCGCCGGTCGTCGCTTGTGGCGGCGTGGCGGTCGAGATACCAGCCGAGATGCTTGCGCGCCTGGCGCAATCCGCTTTCCACGCCATAGAGCGTCAGCATGTCTTCGTAATGGGCAATGACGTAATCGGTCAGCGCTTGCGGGCTTTCCGGCATGCCGGATACTGGCTCGGCCAGCGCGGCCGCTACAATGCTGCCGGCGGTCCACGGCGCGCCATAGTGCGCACGGCCGATCATCACCGCGTCGGCGCCGGATTGGTCAAGGATCGACGCAGCCTCTGCCGGCGAGCCGACATCGCCATTGGCAACCACAGGGATCGAGACGGCCTGCTTGACGCGTGCGATGGCACGCCAGTCGGCCGTGCCCTGATAGAACTGGCAACGTGTGCGGCCATGCACCGTCACCATCATCACCCCGGCCTGCTCGGCGCGTCGCGCCAGCATCGGCGCGTTGAGCGCGCCTTCGTCCCAGCCGAGCCGCATTTTGACCGTGACCGGCACGTCGACCGCGGCGACTACCGCTTCGATCAGCGACAGCGCGTGGTCGAGGTCTCGCATCAGTGCCGAACCGGCATAGCCGCCCGTCACCTTTTTGGCCGGACAGCCCATGTTGATGTCGATGATGTCGGCGCCTTCGCCGACCGCGATTCGCGCGCCCTCGGCCATGTGCATCGCCTCGCGGCCGGCAAGCTGGACCATGTGGACAGGCAGCCCGGAATGACGGATGCGCAGGCCCGAGCCAGCCCTGCCCTTTGCAAGCTCACCGCTCGCCACCATTTCCGACACGACCAGCCCGGCGCCATGGGCATGGGCGCGCTGCCGGAACGGCTCGTCGGTGATGCCCGACATCGGCGCGAGAAACACGCGGTTGCGGATTCTCACGCCACCCACATCCAGCGGCGAAGCCAATTTGGTCACATCAGGCATGCACAAAAACCAAGCACCTTCGGTTGCTGCACATTCTCTAGCCAGAACGACGGCAATGTGCAACGCGCAATGTCGTGACATTAAGGCGCATTTGGGAAAAAAAGGATCGCCGGATAGCATCAATCCTAGGTCTTCCGAAAGCGATACCACTTTTCGGGATCATGCGCTAAGCGTCTCGGCATGAGAGATGTGAGCGAAAAGCAAGCTGCGGACGACAAGGTCGCGGTGGTCATCGTTGCCGCCGGCCGCGGCGCGCGCGCCGGACAGGCCAATGGGCCGAAGCAGTACCAGCAGATTGGCGGCGGCGCCGTTATCGCACGCACGCTCGACGCCTTTCTGACGCATCCGAAGATTGGACCTGTCGTCGTTGCTATCCATGCCGACGACGGCGCGCTTTTTCGCCGTGCGGCGGGTGCGAACGCCGACCGTGTCGTCGCGGTGACCGGCGGTACGTCACGGCAGGAGTCCGTCCGGCTTGGACTGCTGGCGTTAAGAAGCCATGCGCCGGGCCGGGTGCTGATCCATGATGCGGCTCGGCCGTTTGTCGACGCGGAACTGATAGACCGCACGATCGCCGCCATTGGCGAGCGCCAGGGAGCACTGCCTGCCTTGCCCGTTGCCGATACGCTCAAGCGCGAAACGGCCGAAGGCATGATCGGCGAAACCGTGTCCAGGGCCGGGCTTCATGCCGCACAGACACCGCAAGGCTTTCCGTTCTGGCCGATCCTGGCTGCGCACGAAAAGGCTCATCATCTGGGCAAAGCGGATTTCACGGACGATGCGGCAATCGCCGAATGGGCGCATATTCCGGTGAAGATCGTTCCCGGCTCGCCGGACAATGTCAAACTGACCTGGGCAAGGGATATTGCGATGGCGGATCAGCGGCTTTCCGGGGGGGCACGTTTTCCGGACATCCGAACCGGCAATGGCTATGACGTCCATGCCTTCGAGCCCGGCGACCATGTCACCCTGTGCGGTGTAGCTATTCCGCACGGCAAGAAATTGTCCGGCCATTCGGATGCCGATGTCGGTCTCCACGCCTTGACCGACGCCCTGCTGGCCACCTGCGGCGCCGGTGACATCGGCACGCATTTCCCGCCCTCCGACCCGCAGTGGAAAGGGGCCGCTTCACGCATCTTCGTCGAACACGCGGTGAAGCTGGTGCGCGAGGGCGGCGGGCGCATTGCCAACGCCGACATCACCCTGATCTGCGAGGCGCCGCGCGTCGGCCCACATCGCGAGGCCATGACCGAAGCGCTTTCGGCAATGCTGCGAATTTCGCGCGATCGCATCTCGATCAAGGCGACAACCAATGAGAAGCTCGGCTTCGTCGGCCGTGAGGAAGGCATAGCGGCCATCGCGACTGCCAGCGTTGTGTTTCCAGGGGATGTCCCTGAATGAGCAATAGCGGTCTCGCAGATGTCCTGCTTAAGGCCTGCCAGCAGCGCGGCATGATGCTGGCGACGGCGGAGAGCTGCACCGGCGGCATGATCATCGCCGCGCTGACCGACATCGCCGGCTCTTCCGCGGTGGTCGATCGCGGCTTCATCACCTATTCCAACCGGGCCAAGACCGAGATGCTCGGCGTCTCGGCCGCTACGCTCGAGGCGCACGGCGCGGTCTCGCGCGAGACTGCGGTGGAGATGGCGGCCGGAGCCTTGACGCATTCGCCGGCCGGGCTCGCCCTGGCGGTGACCGGCATCGCCGGTCCGGACGGCGGCTCTGCGGAAAAACCTGTCGGCCTGGTCTGGTTCGGCGTTGCCGTGGCTGGCCGGCCGGTAGTCAGCGAATGCCAGCTGTTCGCCGACAAGGGCCGTGATTTCATCCGCCGGGAGACGGTCCGACATGCGCTTGAACTGGGTCTACGCGCGCTCGCCGCGGATCAGGCTGCCGATGGCGCGCCGTAGATGATTTCGGCACGTTTCTCGAACGCCTCGGAGAACATGCGGAAGGCGCGGTCGAACATGGTTCCCATGAGCGCACCCAGAATGCGGCTCTTGAACTCATAGTCGATAAAGAAACAGACGTTGCAACCGCCGCCGTCCGCCGGGTCGAAGCGCCAGACATTGCTGAGATATTTGAACGGGCCGTCGATGTATTTGACGTCGATGGCGTTCTCGTCAGGCTTCAGCAGCACCTGCGTGGTGAAAGTCTCGCGGATCGCCTTGTAGCCGATGCTCATGTCCGCGATGAGCAGGGTGCGTCCGTTGCGTTCCTTGCGCGAACGAACCGTAAGTGCCTCGCAAAGCGGCAGGAATTGCGGATAGGATTCGATATCGGCAACCAGAGCGAACATCTGTTCCGGCGTATGCGCAACGCGGCTATGGGCTTCGAATTGTGGCATGAAACCAGTGTGTTAGGCGGACTTCCTGAGAAACGCTTCGCGCGCCGCGCGCAACCTAGCAAAGTCGTCCCCGGCATGGTGCGACGAGCGCGTCAGCGGGCTCGACGCTACCAGCAGGAAGCCCTTGGTCCTGCCGATCGTCTCAAAGGACTTGAATTCCTCCGGCGTGACGAAGCGGATCACCGGATGGTGCTTCTTCGACGGCTGCAGATATTGGCCGATGGTCATGAAGTCGACATTGGCCGAACGCAAATCGTCCATCAGCTGCAGGATTTCGTTCCGCTCCTCGCCAAGGCCGACCATGATACCGGACTTGGTGAAGATCGAGGGATCGAGTTCCTTGACCCGCTGCAAGAGCCTGATCGAGTGGAAATAGCGCGCACCCGGCCGAACAGTCAGATAGTTCGACGGAACGGTCTCGAGATTATGGTTGAAAACGTCCGGCTTGGCCGCCACGACGATCTCCAGTGCACCGTCCTTGCGCAGGAAATCGGGCGTCAGGATTTCGATTGTCGTCGACGGGGTTGCTGCCCTGATCGCACGGATGACATCGGCAAAATGCTGGGCCCCGCCATCGGCGAGATCGTCGCGATCGACGGAGGTGATGACGACATGGCTCAAGCCCATTTGCTTGACCGCATGCGCGACACGCGCCGGCTCGTCGGGATCGAGTGCGGTCGGGATGCCGGTGGCGACATTGCAAAAGGCGCAGGCCCGCGTGCAGATGTCGCCCATGATCATGAAGGTGGCGTGCTTCTTCTCCCAGCACTCGCCGATATTGGGGCAGCCCGCCTCTTCGCAAACCGTCACCAGTTTGTGAGACTTCACGATTTCGCGCGTCTCGGCATAGCCTTTCGACATCGGCGCCTTGACGCGGATCCAGTCAGGCTTGCGCAGTACGTCCTGATCCGGCTTGTGCGCCTTTTCGGGATGCCGCAGGCGCGGCGCATTGGCAATCGTGTCGAGGACGGTGACCATGTGAAACCCGGCTCATTGGCAAGCGCTTGTCCAGCGCTCGCTCTACCCACGTCATCTAGGACTTTTCGGCGAAAAGAAAAAGGCCGCGATCACGCATGCCGCGGTGGCCTTTTTCGCATAGCAAGTGCCGACAGAGGTTAGCGGCGTACCAGTCGTCCGACCGCAATCAGAATGCAGGCACCGATGAAGCCGGTGATCAGATAGGCGATCCAGCCGACGCCGAAGATGCCGATGTTCAGGGCCTGCAAGATGGCATTCAACACGATTGCGCCGACAATGCCGAGAACGATGTTCATGAGGATGCCGGTATTGCTCTTCATGACCATCTCGGCGAGCCATCCCGCCAGGCCGCCGATGATGATGGCTGCAACCCAGCCCACGCCGTTCATTTCCATATGCCCTCTCCTTGTATGATGGATGATGCCTGCGAAACGAATTGCTCTGCCGTCGAGTTCCTTTGTGTCTTCCGTGTGAGACTCGCCCAACTAATTTATCATGCATTCAGTGCGCGGCCATAGGCGTCGAGTACACTCTCCTTCATCATCTCCGACAGCGTCGGGTGCGGGAAGATCGTGTGCATCAGCTCTTCCTCGGTGGTCTCCAGATTCATCGCCACGACGAAGCCCTGGATCAGTTCGGTTACTTCTGCGCCGACCATGTGGGCACCCAGCAACTGGCCGGTCTTCTTGTCGAAAATGGTCTTGACGAAGCCTTGGTCCTCGCCGAGCGCAATCGCCTTGCCGTTTGCGGCGAACTGGAAGCGGCCGACGCGGATGTCCTTGCCATCGGCGTTCGCTTTGGCTTCCGTCAGTCCGACCGAGGCGACTTGCGGATTGCAATAGGTGCAGCCCGGGATCTTCAGCTTGTCAATGGCATGCACGCCGGGGAAATTGGCGATCTTTTCCACGCACACCACGCCCTCATGCTCGGCCTTGTGGGCGAGCATCGGCGGTCCGGCGACATCGCCGATGGCATAGATGCCGGGCACGTTGGTCTTGCCGTAGCCGTCGACGACGACGCAGCCGCGTTCGGTCTTCACGCCGAGCGCCTCGAGGCCGAGATTCTCGATGTTGCCCTGTACGCCGACGGCCGAGATCATGCGGTCGGCGGTGATCTTCTCGACCTTGCCGTCCTTCATCTCGACATGCGCGGTGACCGAGTTAGTGCCCTTCTCGACCTTGGTCACCTTGGCTTCTAAGATGATCTTCATGCCCTGCTTCTCGAACTGCTTCTGCGCGAATTTCGAGACCTCGGCGTCCTCGACCGGCATCACAGCCGGCAGCAGTTCGACCACCGTCACCTCGGCGCCCATGGTGCGGTAGAACGAGGCGAACTCGATGCCGATGGCGCCCGAGCCCATCACCAGCAGCGATTTCGGCATCTCTTTCGGCACCATCGCCTCGAAATAGGTCCAGATCAACTTGCCGTCAGGCTCGATGCCGGGCAGCGCGCGCGGCCTGGCGCCGGTCGCCAGGATGATGTGCTTGGCGCTATAGGTGCCCTCGCCCTTGACGCCCTTGGGCGCCGGCGGCTGCGGCTCCATCGGCTTCTTCGACGATTTCGACACGACGATCTCGCCAGGTTTGGTCAGCTTGGCTTCGCCCCAGATGACGTCGACCTTGTTCTTCTTCATCAGGAAGCCGACGCCGCCGTTGAGCCGCAGCGAGACCTTTCGCGAGCGATCGACGACGGCGGCTGTGTCGACGCCGACCTTGCCATCGATCTTCAGGCCGTAGTCCTTCAGATGATCCGAATAGTGCATGATCTCGGCGGAGCGCAGCAGCGCTTTGGTCGGAATGCAGCCCCAGTTGAGGCAGATGCCGCCCAAGTGCTCGCGCTCGACGATCGCCGTCTTGAAGCCAAGCTGGGCCGAACGCACTGCAGTGACATAGCCGCCGGGGCCGGAGCCGATGATGATGACGTCGTAGTTCTCAGCCACGGCTTTCTCCTTCACAATTCCAACATGAGGCGCACGAGCGGCGCCAGCGCTTGCCCGACGTTCCGCGTGTTTTCCGCGTCCAGGTGGACGCCGTCGAGCGGCGTGGTTTTGGCCACCGTGCCGGCATCGAAGAAGCCGCAGCCGGCCTCGTCGGCAAGGGCGGAATATTGCGGCGCCAGCCGCTTTGACGCGTCATCGCCGCCGGCGAACATTTCCTTGAACTCGGCGTTTTCCGTGCGGCTGACTACGGGCGGCGCGACGATCAGGATCTGCGGCGCCGGCCAATCGAACGGGTAATCATGACCGCGCACGATATCGATCAGGCGTTGCATACCTTGTTTGGCCGCGACCGGATTACCGTGAATCCACGGCTTCATATCGTTGGCGCCGAGCATGATGACGATCAAGTCGATCGGCGCATGCGTCGTCAGGATTGTTGGCAACAGCCTTGCGCCATTGCGGTCCGCTCCGGCCAAGTGATCGTCAAAGGCGGTGGTTCGGCCATTCAGGCCTTCGGCGATGACCTCGACGCCGCTGCCCAATGCCGCCTGCAGCACGCTCGGCCAGCGATCTTCCAGCGGATGCCGGCCGAGGTTTGCCGCGTCATAGCCCCAGGTAAGCGAATCGCCGTAGCAGAGGACCGTCTTCATGTGCCTGCCCCGCCGAAACCTGGTTGCGAGCGCGCCAATCGCCAGCGCACGAAAAGCCACTGGACCAGCACCGTAGCGATGCCTGGCAGGACGAGACCGGCGACGATAGGAAGATCGCCCGACCACTCGCGCTTGCCCGGCGGCTGGGAGAAAGTCCAGCCGATCAGGGAAACTCCAACGAGCACAAAAGATGCTACCCCTATGGTCGCGGTCAGTTTTGTTGCCCGTCGTGGGTCCGACATGAATTGTGCGATGAAGAATGCGAGCGTCGCGAAGATGGTGACGAGAGCCGAGATCATGAATACAAGGATGTACTCCACGTCGGCCTTGGTGGCGACGGCGAGCCACTGCACCACCAATCCGCCGGCCAAACCGGAAAGAAAGAAGGCAAAAAGGCTGGTGAAGAATTTCCGCACCGCCCTGTTTCCCTTCTCTTAAACCAGCATGCCCATTGGATTTTCGATCATACGCTTGAAGGCGACGAGCAGCTCGGCGCCGAGCGCACCGTCGACGGCGCGGTGATCGGTCGACAGCGTCACCGACATGATTGTGGCGATCTTGATCTCGCCGTTCTTGACCACTGCGCGTTGCTCGCCGGCGCCGACCGCAAGGATCGTCGCATGCGGCGGGTTGATGACGGCAGAAAAATCCTTGATGCCGAACATGCCGAGATTGGACACCGCCGTGGTGCCGCCCTGATATTCTTCCGGCTTCAGCTTGCGGCTGCGGGCGCGGCCGGCAAGATCCTTCATCTCGTTGGAGATGACGGACATCGTCTTTTCGTCAGCACGCCGGATGATCGGGGTGATCAGGCCGCCGGGGATCGATACGGCAACGCCGACATCGGCGTGCTTGTGTTTGATCATGGCGTTTTCTGTCCACGACGCATTGGCATCCGGAACCGCCATCAGCGCCATGGCAAGAGCCTTGATGACCATGTCGTTGACCGACAGCTTGTAGGCCGGCGTTTCGCCCTTCTCGGTCTTCTTCACCGGCGCGGCCGCATTGATCTGCGCGCGCAGGGCCAGAAGTGCGTCGAGCTCGCAGTCGAGCGTCAGATAGAAATGCGGGATGGTGGTCTTGGCTTCGACCAGCCGCCTCGCAATGGTCTTGCGCATATTGTCGTGCGGGATCAGCTCGTAGGAGCCTTCGGCAAACAGTTTGAGCACCTGCTCGTCCGACATCGCCTTGGGTGCTGCGGCCGCAGGTGCCGGAGCGCCGGCGGGCGCCGCTTTTGCTGCTGGTGCCGCCTTGGCGCCGCCACTGGAAATTGCGGCATCGACATCGGCCTTTACTACGCGGCCGCGGGGGCCGGAGCCTGTCAGCGCCGCGACATCGACGCCGGCTTCCCTGGCAATGCGCCGGGCCAGCGGCGAGGCGAAGATGCGCTCACCGCTTGCGTGGCCGTTGGCGACCGGCACCGCTTCCGCCTTAGGCGCAGGTGCGGCAGGCTCCTGCTTCGACGCTTCGGGCTTTGATGTTTCAGCTTTGGGGGCTTCCGCTTTCGGAGCCTCAGCCTTGGCCGGCGCAGCGCCATCACCGCTTTTGGCGGCAGAAGCAGCATCCTCGCCCTCGGCAGCCAGCACCGCGATCAGCGCATTGACCTTGACGCCTTCTGTGCCGGCCGGAACCACCAGCTTGGCGACCGTGCCCTCGTCGACGGCTTCGACTTCCATCGTCGCCTTGTCGGTCTCGATCTCGGCAATCACGTCGCCGGGCGAAACTTTATCGCCTTCCTTGACCAGCCACTTGGAAAGATTGCCCTCTTCCATTGTGGGCGACAGCGCCGGCATGGTGATGTTGATCGGCATTTTGTCCTCCCGCCCTGCTCAGCGATACGTGACGGCTTTGACCGCCTCGACGACCTCGCCGACATTGGGCAGCGCCAGCTTTTCGAGGTTCGCCGCATAGGGCATCGGCACGTCCTTGCCGGCAATTGTAATGACCGGTGCATCGAGGAAATCGAAGGCGCGCTGCGAGACCTGATTGGCGATATGGTCGCCGACCGAGTTCTGCGGAAAGCCTTCCTCGACCACCACGAGGCGATTGGTCTTTTTGACCGAGGCGACGATGGTGTCGAAGTCGAGCGGGCGGATGGTGCGCAAGTCGATGATCTCGGCATCGATGCCCATGCCGCGCAACTCCGCCTCCGCCTTGAGCGCGTAGGTCATGCCGATGCCGAACGAGACGATGGTCACGTCCTTGCCGGATTTGTGAATGCGCGCCTTGCCGATCGGCAGCACGAAATCGTCCATCTTCGGCACGTCGAAGGAGTGGCCGTAGAGGATTTCGTTCTCGAGGAAGATGACCGGGTTCGGGTCGCGGATCGCCGCCTTGAGCAGACCCTTGGCGTCGGCGGCGGTATAAGGCATCACCACCTTCAATCCAGGAATATGGCTGTACCAGGCGGCATAGCACTGCGAATGCTGCGCGGCGACGCGGGCAGCAGCGCCGTTCGGGCCGCGAAAGACGATCGGGGCGCCCATCTGGCCGCCGGACATGTAGAGCGTCTTGGCGGCTGAATTGATGATCTGGTCGATCGCCTGCATGGCGAAGTTGAAGGTCATGAATTCGACGATCGGCTTCAGGCCGGCCATCGCCGCGCCAACACCAACGCCGGCAAAGCCGTGCTCGGTGATCGGCGTGTCGACCACGCGTCTCGGACCGAATTCCTGCAACAGGCCCTGTGTGATCTTGTAGGCGCCCTGGTACTCGGCGACTTCCTCGCCCATGACGAAGACGTCGCCGTCGCGGCGCATTTCCTCCGCCATTGCGTCGCGCAAGGCTTCACGCACTGTGGTCGAGACCATTTCGGTGCCGGCCGGGATGTCCGGATCGGCGGCAATTTCCAACCTGGGCGCAGCGGCAACAGGTGCTGCCGCTTCGCTCTTGGCCGCAGCAGCCGCGGGGGCCGGAGCGGCAGCGGGCGCTGCTGCTTGCGCCTCAACAGCCTCCTCGCCGATACCTTCGCCTGCCTCGTCGATGTCTTCGCCATCGACGGCCAGCACAGCGATCAGCGTGTTGACCTTGACACCTTCGGTGCCGGCAGGAACCACGATCTTGGCAAGCGTGCCGTCGTCCACGGCTTCGACTTCCATCGTTGCCTTGTCGGTCTCAATCTCGGCAATGGCGTCACCCGCCGCGACCTTGTCGCCCTCTTTCTTCAACCACTTGGAAACATTACCCTCTTCCATGGTCGGCGAGAGGGCGGGCATGAGAATTTCGATCGGCATGTCCTTGCCCTCTCGTTAAAGTACGATGTCGGTCCAGAGCTCGGACGGATCCGGCTCCGCGTCGTTCTGGGCAAATTCTGCGGCGTCGGCGACAACGTCGCGGACTTCCTTGTCGATGGCCTTGAGCTCGTCCTCGCTTGCCCATTTCTTGTCGAGCAGCCGCGCTTTGACCTGCTCGATCGGGTCACGTTCGGAGCGCATTTTCTGCACTTCTTCCTTGGAGCGGTATTTTGCCGGATCCGACATCGAATGGCCGCGGTAACGATAGGTCTGCATTTCGAGAATGAGCGGCCCGTTGCCGGCGCGGCACCATTCGGCGGCGAGGTCGCCGGCTGCCTTTACAGCGCGCACATCCATGCCGTCGACCTGGATGCCTGGAATCTTGAAGGACGCGCCGCGGTGCGAGAAATCCGTCTCGGCCGACGAGCGCGAGACCGAGGTGCCCATGGCGTAGCGGTTGTTCTCGATGATGTAGATCACCGGAAGCTTCCACAGCGAGGCCATGTTGAAGCTTTCGTAGACCTGGCCCTGGTTCGCCGCGCCATCGCCGAAATAGGTCAGCGTCACATTGTTGTTGCCGCGATAGCGGTTGGCGAAGGCAATGCCGGTGCCGAGCGACACTTGCGCGCCGACGATGCCGTGGCCGCCGTAAAAATGCTTCTCCTTGGAGAACATGTGCATGGAGCCGCCCTTGCCTCTCGACAGGCCGCTACGGCGCCCGGTCAGTTCGGCCATGACGCCGCGCGGTGACAACTCCATGGCCAGCATATGACCATGGTCGCGATAGGCGGTGATCATCTGGTCGCCGTCGATCAGCGCCATCTTCATGCCGGTAACGACCGCTTCCTGGCCGATGTAGAGGTGGCAGAAACCGCCGATGAAGCCCATTCCGTAAAGCTGGCCGGCCTTTTCCTCGAAGCGGCGGATGAGCAGCATGTGCCGGTAGGCGGCAAGCTCCTGGTCTTTGGTGAATTCAACAGGCTTCGGGGTGGAAAGGCCCGGCATCTTGCCGTCTGATTTGGATTTGGCAGGCGCTTTTCTGGTGGCGGTGGCCATGCATCACTCCCTGTTGGCGTCTCTTGGCGGACAGCGAGGGAGATCAGTTCTCCCACCGATTTGAGGCAGGCTAACATGCAGGGAAGGCTTTCGCCATGCCGAAAACGCATGGCTGTCATGCATCTAAGCAATTAAAATCATTGCAAATATCGCTGATTAACTGAGATCAGGTTATCTTGCGACCGGCAGCATGATGGTGATCTCGTCGGCGTGGGACAGATTAAGCGCCTTGCGCGCCTGCTCGTCCAGCATGTCCTTCTCCAGCGTGCCCTCATGCATCAGCTGAACGCGGCGCTCGAGATCGATCCGGCGCGCCCTGACGGCATCGAGCCTGCCCTGCAATTCGGCAGTCTCAGCTTCGAGCTGATACTTGGAATAGATGCCGAACTCGCCATGATAGGCATGGAAACCGAAATAAGTCAGGAACACCACGCAGAGCGAGGGGATGATCAGCCGGCCGGTGTTTCTTTGCTTGTGCTGGCGTGTCCACATGGTCCGAATCCTCTACGCCGCCTTTGTCGCCCGATTGTGCTTAATGGACGGTTACAGCCTGTTGGATTCAGAGCCTGGAAGCAAAAAAGGGCGGGAATGTCCCCGCCCTCGTCGCCACGGATTTTCTCTCGAAATCAGCTTTTCACGATCGACTTGCCGGCATATCGCGCCTGCTTGCCGAGCTCCTCCTCAATGCGGATAAGCTGGTTGTACTTGGCCATGCGATCCGAGCGCGACAGCGAGCCCGTCTTGATCTGCCCGCAATTGGTGGCAACGGCGAGGTCGGCGATGGTCGAATCCTCGGTCTCGCCCGAGCGGTGCGACATCACCGCGGTATAGCCGGCCTTGTGCGCGGTCTCGACGGCGTCGAGCGTTTCGGTAAGCGAGCCGATCTGGTTGACCTTGACCAGGATCGAATTGGCGACACCCATGCGGATGCCGTCGCGCAGCCGCGCCGTGTTGGTGACGAACAGATCGTCGCCAACCAGCTGCGTTTGCTTGCCGATGAGATCAGTCAGTATTTTCCAACCGTCCCAGTCATCCTCGGCCAGGCCGTCCTCAATGGTGATGATCGGGTAGTCGGCAGCGAGTTTGGCTAGATATTTGGCCTGCGCCTTCGGGTCGCGGGTTTTCCTCTCGCCTTCATAGACGTAGTTGCCATCCTTGAAGAATTCGGTCGCCGCGCAGTCGAGGCCTAGCGCAACCTCCTCGCCGGCCTTGAAGCCAGCCTGCTCGATCGATTCCATGATGAAGTCGAGCGCGGCCGGCGCGCTCTTCAGGTTGGGGGCAAAGCCGCCCTCGTCGCCGACATTGGTGTTATGGCCGGCGTCCTTCAGCTTCTTTCGCAGCGTATGAAAGATCTCCGAGCCCCAGCGCACGCCGTCGCGCAGCGTCGGCGCGCCGATCGGCAGGATCATGAATTCCTGGAAATCGATCGGGTTGTCGGCATGCGCGCCGCCATTGATGATGTTCATCATAGGCACCGGCAGCACATGGGCCTTGGTGCCGCCGACATAACGATAGAGCGGCAGGTCGGCCGCTTCGGCCGCGGCCTTGGCCACAGCCAGCGACACGCCGAGGATGGCATTGGCGCCGAGCCGGCTCTTGTTGGGCGTACCATCGAGCTCGATCATGGTCTGGTCGATATGGATCTGATTCTCTGCCTCCATGCCGCCGATCGCCTCGAACAGCTCGCCGTTCACCGCCTCGACCGCCGTGAGCACGCCCTTGCCGAGATAGCGGGGGCCGCCATCGCGCAGTTCGACCGCCTCATGCGCGCCGGTCGAGGCGCCGGACGGCACCGCGGCGCGACCCATCGAGCCGTCTTCGAGCACGACGTCGACCTCGACGGTCGGATTTCCGCGGCTGTCCAGGATTTCACGCCCGACAATGTCGATGATGGCCGTCATTGCGATGTCCCCGATTGATCGATTGAAGCGTCGCGCACCTCTTAGCCAAAGCGCCGCAAAACGCAATCGGGGCACTTGCAAATATTGCCCGTGCGCTACGGGATTCACGAAGCACGAAGCGCTGTCATCATTTGTCATACGCGGCATGCCGGTTTCTGGTTTATGGCTGTTGTCGCGCGGGGCGAAACAGGAGGAGTTTCGCCATGTCCCAGTTGAGCGGTATTGTGAGTTTGTTCCTGATCGCGGCTGCGTTCCTGACGTCGTGCGACAATCAGCAACCCCCGCAGGGATCGTCGCCTTTGCCGGCCCTGCAGATTGCGCAGTAGCATCCCGCCACATCGAAGGCCCCCGATTTCCCGGGGGCCTTTTTGATTCCAGGAGACTTAGTCAGTGCCAGTAAGGTCAGTGCCAGTAAGGCTCGACCTTGTAGTAGTTGTATGAGGCGTCACGCGCGGCCTCGCCGTCGGCGCCGGTCAGCTCGTTGATCGAATAGGAAGGAGCGGCCATCAGCTGGTCTTTGGTGAACGGCACGACATAGCCGCCCTTGTTCTCATCATAGTCAAGGCTCGCCCACGGAATGGCGTGGTATTTCTCGCCGATGCCGAGAAATCCGCCAAAACCGATCACGGCAAACATGATTCCGTTCGACAGTTTGTCGAGCATGACATCCTCGATGTCGCCGATATGAGTGCCTTCCGTATTGTAGACCGATGTGCCGATAACCCGCGAAGCGGCGATGGCTTCGGTGTGTCCCGTCTGGGTCGTCATGGTGTGCTCCTCGTCGTCGTTGACATTAGATTTTGACAATGAGGGCCGCGGGCTAAGGTTCCAGGCGGGTTCGAAATTCTTCAAAGTTTTCTTGGCGACGCTGGTGTGGCGCAACTGCTGGTTCAACCCACGCTTTTGGCAATGCGATCGAACGCCATCAGCCGTTCAAGCAATGCGGGAAGATCCTTTAGCGGCACCATGTTGGGACCGTCGGAAGGCGCGTTGTCGGGGTCCTGGTGCGTCTCGATGAAGACGCCGGCGACGCCAACCGCGACGGCCGCGCGCGCCAGCGTCTCGACAAAGCGCCGGTCGCCTCCGGACGAACCGCCCTGCCCACCCGGCTGCTGCACGGAATGGGTGGCATCGAAAATCACCGGCGCGCCGATCTCGGCCATGATCGGCAGCGCCCGCATGTCGGACACCAGGGTGTTGTAACCAAAGGATGCGCCGCGCTCGGTGACCAAGACATTGGCGTTGCCGGAGCCGATGATTTTGGCGACGACGTTCTTCATGTCCCACGGCGCGAGGAATTGCCCCTTCTTCACATTCACCACCTTGCCGGTTCTTGCCGCAGCGATCAGCAAATCGGTCTGGCGGCTGAGGAAGGCAGGAATCTGCAGGATATCGGCATGCGGAGCGACGATCGCGCATTGTTCCTCAGTGTGGACGTCAGTCAGGATCGGCAGCGAAAAATTGTTGCGCAAGTCGTCGAAGATCGGCATTGCCGCTTCAAGTCCCGCACCGCGCGTGCCGCCAAGCGATGTGCGATTGGCCTTGTCGTAGCTGGTCTTGTAGACGAGCCCGATTCCGAGCCGTTCCGTCAATTCCTTCAGTGCACCGGCCATGTCGAACGCGTGCTGCCGCGATTCCAGCTGGCATGGACCGGCGATCAGCGACAGGGGCGCGCTGTTGCCGAAAATGACCTTGCCGATCGCAACGGAAGAATTTGGCATCAGAGGATTGAGATTGTTCATGCGATCTCCCGGAAAATGAAGGCTGCGCCCTGCCCTGGCGCCGGCGGCACGATGATATCACCGCCGCGCATGTGGTGTTCGACGGAATTGGCTGCAAGCAGCTTGGCGACGGTGTCGCCGTGCCTAACCGAAAAGACGATCCCAGCAAAGCGGAGTTCAGATGGCGCGCCGGCAGGAATGCCGAAGCGTGCCGAATAGGCTGCAGGATCCAGAACGGTCACGACGGCATTCGGCAGCTCATAGACAGTGCCGCCGCCCTGCGCCTTGATCCCAGCCGCGATCGAAATCACATTGCGTTGTTCGAAGGGTTCGCCACTGGCTGCCACGATTTCGACAATGCCGGTTGCGCCATTAGCGTGGGCCTGCAACGCAGTGCGGTCGACGTTCGGCGCATTGATCCGCTCGCAGGCGAAGAGAAAAGCGTCCGTTGCCTTGCCTGTAGCCGCGAAGGCCAGTTTGAACGATGCGGTGTCGCTCTTTCCCGTCGCATCGGTGAAGGCGCGCGAAAAGCTTAGCGCGTCTCCCGCCGACAGACCGGCTTCCATGTAGCGCGCGTGGTCCGCGGCGGCGCTTTCGGTGCCCAGCGCCACGGCAGAAAATCCTTCATCGCCGTTTTCTTCGCGATACGTGCGATCACGCACGACAAAGACATTGCGGTTCGCGATCGCCGTTGCCGCGGCCTGCCGGTCAGCGACCGCGAGCGGTTCGAGATAGGTGCCGTCGGTGAGGAAGACACAGCAGTTTTCGGTTCCGAAAGGGTGGATACCTGTCGGCGCAACGGTAAAGCCGAGCAAGGTCAAGCGCGCCCGCGCAACATCGAGGCTCGCGGTCGGCAGCACCAGGTGATCGAGCGGATGAGGGCTTGCGGGGGTGTTCTCTGTCATGTCCCGCGCGATGTGCCTCATTCCTGAAAATGGTTCAAGGGCTTGGCCGACGCCTCAGCGGAAAGACCACATCAGCGCGTAGGGGACGGCGGCTCGTCAACTTGCCACGATATCGGCCGAATAACGCAATTCGCGCAGAGGTTTGACCCGGCTGGTGGTCTCTGCATAGAGCGGATGCGCCTTGTAGGCGGCGAGCGCTGCCTCGTCCTCGAACTCGGCATAGACGACCACATCGATTTCATCCGAGAGCGGGTCGACCTTGGTGTTGAGCATCACCTCGAAATGGCGCGAGTGGGGTATCTTGCCGAGCGCCAGCAGACCCGTACGCACTGCCTCGACGTCCACTTTACGCCGTGCGCTGAAGAAAACGATATGCCGGATCAACCCAGCCTCCTGGACCGTTGGACCGGCGTTCTTTTGTGTCAGCGGGAGCGTGCCGTCAATCGGCAGGATGTCGCGTCGGCGAACCGTGGCGAAAAAGAGAAACTACACCATGCTGGTTACATAGTGCACGACGCGGGTCACCTCCCTGATGGTCCTGTCGAGGTAGCGGCCTTGGTTGTAAATGCCGTCCCAGATCAGGAAAAAGGTGACGGTCGTGATGATGATGACATAACGCATGGCTAAAACTAGCGCATATGGATGCTTGCAACCATAGTGATTCCGGCCCTGCTGGGACCCTCCCCGAATTTTAACGGCCTTTGGTCTGTCCGCTGCGATGCTTGCTGGCCAGAATGGCGCTACCGCTGCAGGGCGCCTTGGAAAGATAACCCCGCTCGGCTTCGACGACCGCTTCCCGCCTCGATCGACCAACTGCCACACGATTATTCCGGTGGGATTTCGACGGACGCGCTGGATCTGGTCATGCCGCCGTCAAGCGGCGTTTCGCACCACCTGCTTGAAGAGGCCCCCTGTCTCAAACGGATTGGCCGTATCGGGACAGTATCTTAACGCTGAGACAGTTTCGAGCCGACGCTCAAATCCTTGCCTCAAAGCGTGATGCGGTACTTGGAAAACCCCGCTTCGCCCTCGCCCGCCGGCTCGATCGTCAGCGACTTCACTTGCGCAATAAACTCTCTCGCCTTGGCGCCGGTCTCGAACACGACGCTGGTTCCCGGTAGTGGCGCAAACGACCAGTTGGCATCCGCCGACAGGTTGATGGTGCCTTCGCTGACGATATAGCGCACGATCACGTCGCGGTTGGTGTCGGGCGCTTCGTAGATGATCTTCGAGGCATTGATCTCCGGGAAATTGCCGCCGCCGCCGGCTCGGTAGTTGTTGGTGGCGACGACGAATTTCCGCTTGGGACCAATTGGTTTGGCGTCGAACATCAAGTCAATGATGCGGGTCGAGCCAGCATTCACCAGCCCGCCCTTCGAATCATATTTCGGTGGCTGCGACAGGTCGATCCGGTAGGTGACGCCGTCGATCACGTCGAAATTATAAGACGGGAAGTCGGTGTTGATGAGCGCCTGGTCGGCTTTGCCCGGTTCGATCCGGTTGAAGATGCCGGCCGACATTTCCAGCCATTCCTTCACCTCTGCCCCGGTGATTTCGACGGCGCGCACCGTGTTTGGATAGAGGTAGAGGTCGGCGACGTTCTTGATGGCGATATCGCCCACCGGTACGTCGGTGTAATAGTCGGCGCCGTTGCGCCCGCCCGCCTTGAACGGTGCCGCCGCCGACAACAGCGGCATATCCTTCCACTCTGTGTTCTTCAGGATGTCCTTCAAGTACCAGGTCTGCGCCTGGCTGACGATCTGCACCGATGGATCGTCGGCGACCAGCGCAAAATAGGAATAGAGCGGCGCCGAGGTTTTGCCGACCGGCCGGCGCACATAGGCAAGCGTCGCCTCGTGGTCCTGTTTGAGCGCGTCGACGATGCGCTGGTCGTCCGCGACGGTCGGCTTGTTCGTCTTGTCGACCCGCTCAAAGATCGGCCTGGCCTCAGAGGTCGTCGAAACGATTTTCCACGTCGATCCGTCGCGCTCCAGCAACAGATCGATCAGCCCCATGTGCGAGCCCCAGAAGCCGGCCATGACGGCGGGCTTGCCTTGCAACGTGCCTTTCGCCGTATCGACGGCGTCCAGCGACTGAAAGTCCTTCTTGCCGGGGAAGACCAGATGCTGGTGGCCGGTGAACACCGCATCGATACCTTCGACACCGGCAACGAAGAAGGAGGCATTCTCCATCATGTCGCTTTGCTTCACATCGATGCCGGAATGGGAGAGCGCAATGACGATGTCGGCGCCTTCTTCCTTCATTTGCGGCACCCACGCCTTGGCCGCCTCGACGATGTCGCGCGTCTTGACGCTGCCCTCGAGATTTTTCAGGTCCCAGACCATGATCTGCGGCGGCACGAAGCCGATGATGCCGATCCTGATCGGTTGCTCGGCGCCCGACCCGTCTTTGATGTTCCTGTCGAGGATGACGTAAGGCTTGAGATAAAGCTTGTCGTCGCGCGGGTTCGCGGCGAGCTCCGTGCCGCGGATCAGGTTCGCGCAGACAAACGGGAAATTGGCACCGGCCAGCACCTTGTCCATGAACGACAGGCCATAGTTGAACTCGTGGTTGCCGAGCGTCGAGCATTCGTAGCCGAGCAGGTTCATGCCCTTCATGACCGGATGCAGATCGCCATCCTTCATCCCCCTCTCGTAGGCGATGTAGTCGCCCATCGGGTTGCCTTGCAGAAGGTCGCCATTATCGATCAGCATCGCGTTGGTTGCTTCCTTGCGCACGGCTTCAATCAACGATGCCGTTCGCGACAGCCCCATCGTGTCGTTAGCTTTGTCGGCGTAGTAGTCGTAAGGCAGCACATTCACGTGGATGTCGGTCGTCTCCATAATCCTCAGATGCGCCTGATTGGCTTGAGCCCGGGCGGAGAACGGGTGCAGCATGATCAGCGCTCCGCTGGCGGCAACGCCGGCGAGGAAATCGCGGCGTGAGACGAGGTGGCGCAATTGGGACATTCGTTTTCTCTTCCTTCCACGACGTGACAAGTCCTGCCCGAAGCAAAGCTTCGCGCCGAAATCCAGCCGAGTCCAGAAGCCGATCCCATCAAGAGGAGGTGACGCGCCGATGAATGTCCGGCAGCGAACAATCAGCCCTTATCGTCGTCGCCCTGGGTGATCAGCCGCGCGCTGCGCTGACCGGTGAAGTAGATCCATAGCCAACTCAGGGAAACCGCAAGCCGGTTACGAAAGCCGATCAGGAAGTAAATATGCGCCAAGCCCCATAGCCACCAGGCAAGCCGGCCGGTAAGCTTGATCCAGCCGAAATCGATGGCCGCCGCGCGCTTGCCTATCGTCGCCAAATCGCCGTCATGCCTGTAGCTGAAAGGACGCGGTGTCGCGTCACCGGCAAGCCTTGCCTTGATCGCCGTGGCGACGTGCCGTCCCTGCTGCTTGGCGGCGGGCGCGACGCCCGGCACCAGCCGGCCATCCGGCCGCAGGACGTGCGCTGCGTCACCGATGACGAAAATCTCCGGGTTTCCCGGCGCACTCAGGTCGGGCTCGACAAGCACTCTGCCCGCGCGGTCCGCTGCCGCGCCGAGCCATTCGGCGGCCGGCGAAGCGGCGACGCCCGCCGCCCACAGGATTGTCCTGGCCGGCAAATGTGTGTCGCCGAAGACGACACCCTCGGCATCGCAGCGCGTAACCGCGCGGCCGAGTTCGACGGTCACGCCGAGCCGTTCGAGCGCCTTCATTGCATAATCAGAGAGTTCCGGCGCGAAATTGGCAAGAACGCGGTCGCCGGCCTCAATCAGCACCACACGCGTCTGCCGCGTGTCGATGTTGCGGAACTCGCCGCGCAGCGTGTCGTGCGCCAGTTCGGCAATGGTGCCGGCCAATTCCACGCCGGTCGGCCCGCCGCCGACGATCGCCAGCGTCAGCAATGCCTGGCGCTGGGCGGGATCGGTTTCCCGCTCGGCCTGCTCGAAAGCCAAAAGAATACGCCGTCGAATGGTCGTGGCGTCCTCCAGCGTCTTCAGGCCCGGGGCGAATGGCTCCCATTCGTCATGGCCGAAATAGGCGTGCCGCGCGCCGGTGGCCAGCACCAGCGTGTCGTAAGCGACCGTGCCGCCGTCCTGCAGCAGCACCCGCTTGCCGGTGCGGTCGATGCCAGTCACAGCGGCAAGCAGCGTCGTCACGTCCTTGCGCCTGCGCAGGAGATGGCGGATCGGCCAAGCCACTTCGGAGGTGGCCAGGGCCGTCGTCGCCACCTGGTAGAGCAGCGGCTGAAAGAGGTGATGATTGCGCCTATCGATCATGGTGATGCGCACCGGCGCGCCGGCAAGTGCGCGGGTCAATTCGAGGCCGCCGAAACCGGCGCCTACGACGACGACGTGATGGTTGGCTATGTTCATCTCACTCATCCCTCTCGCCAAGGCTGATGTAAGTATCCTTGTGCAGTGCAGCAATGCCTGCGCTGCAACTGCCTGGGACTCGTCTCTTGATGTCGTGAATACGCATGCTGCAGACTCATTCCCGGATATAGCTTACGTCCCGGATACGACTTGGTCGGAACAGTATATTGCAGGTGAAGCATGGCTAGGAATGAAGATGAAGACCCAGCGCAGTACGCCTCGCCGCCTTGTTTTATGCACGAGCTTGATCCGGAGTTCCAAGCGCCGCTATCCGACTGGACCGACGTAAGGCGCTGGCGCAAGGCCGAGCGCGAGCGGTTGATCGTATCCCGCCTTGCCGTTTCGGCCGACACGCGCGCAGCTATGTCGCAGCGCATTGCCGAAGGGCTCGACGCGGTGATCGGCGACATCGCCGGCCGCATGGTCAGCCTCTACTGGCCGTTTCGCGGCGAGCCGGACCTGCGCCCGTGGATGGAAACCGTTAACGCGCGGGGCGGGCGCACGGCGTTGCCCGTCGTCGTCGAGAAAGACCGGCCGCTTGTCTTTCGCGCCTATACCCACGGAGACCGGCTGGAGAAGGGCGTCTGGAATATCCCGATACCGGCCGAGGGTGATCCGGTGTTGCCCGACATCGTCATTTCGCCGATCGTCGGCATCGATCCCGGGCAGTTTCGCCTGGGTTATGGCGGCGGCTTCTTCGATCGCACGCTTGCCGCGATGCCCTTCAAACCGCTGGTCATCGGCGTCGGCTACGAACTGCAGCGCATCGTCACCATCTACCCGCAGCCGCACGACATTCGGATGGACCGTGTGGTGACCGAGGCAGTCAACACCTAGGCGAGTTCGGGGCCTAGGCGAGTTCAGGCTTCATTCCCACGGCCGTGCGATCGACGATTTCGCGCAAGGCAAAAGACGAATTGATCTTCGTCACATGCGGCATTGCCGACAGCCACTCCTTGTGGATGCGTTCGTAGTCGACGAGATCCTTTGCCGCGATGCGCAGGATGTAGTCATATTCGCCCGACATCAAATGGCAGGACAGGACGTTCGGGCAGCGCTTTATCGCTGCCTCGAAATCCGACAACGTCTTCTCGAATTGCCCGGACAGCGATATATGCACGATCGCCGTCATCTGGTGCCCAAGTGCAGCGTTGGACAGCCGTGCGTGATAGCCGCGGATGGTTCCGGATTTCTCCAGATTGTCCAGCCGCCGCGAACAGGCCGACTGCGACAGGCCAACCTTCTCGGCGAGCGCTGCGTTGGGTATCCGCCCGTCTTTCTGCAGCGTCTCGAGAATGGCGATATCAATCCTGTCGAGCGGCATTTTTGCGGGTTCCTGCGATAATTCTAATGTTTTGCGCAACGATTATCGAACAGTGGCCTCTCTGGCAAGCGCATTCGCAAACACTTACCGAACGATTCGTGGTTCACTATCTCTAGACAGGGAACGAGCCCCAAAGGGCCGGATCAGGAGAAAAAGATGCGCGTCGGTTGCCCCCGGGAAATCAAGAACCATGAATACCGCGTCGGCCTGACACCGGGTTCGGTCCGTGAATATGTCGCGCATGGCCATGAAGTGCTGATCGAGACCGGCGCCGGCGCCGGCATCGGCGCCGATGACAACGCGTATCGCGCCGCCGGCGCCACGATTGCCAAAACGGCCGCCGACGTTTTTGCCAAGTCTGACATGATCGTGAAGGTCAAGGAGCCGCAGCCCAACGAATGGGTTCAGCTCCGCGACGGCCAGATCCTCTATACCTATCTGCATCTTGCCCCGGATCCGGAGCAGACCAAGGGCCTGCTGGCCTCCGGCGTGACCGCGATAGCCTACGAGACGGTCACCGACGAGCGCGGCGGTCTGCCGCTGCTAGCACCGATGTCGGAAGTCGCCGGCCGCCTGTCGATCCAGGCGGGCGCAACGGCGCTGCAAAAGGCCAATGGTGGCCGCGGCGTGCTACTTGGCGGCGTGCCCGGCGTGCTCCCCGGCAAGGTCACTGTGCTCGGCGGCGGCGTCGTCGGCCTGCATGCTGCACGGATGGCCGCCGGCCTTGGCGCCGACGTCACCATCATTGACCGCTCGATCCCGCGCCTGCGTCAGCTCGACGACATCTTTGGCGGCCGCGTCCACACCCGCTACTCGACCGTCGAGGCGCTGGAGGAAGAATGTTTTTCGGCTGACATCGTCGTCGGCGCCGTGCTGATCCCGGGGGCAGCAGCGCCCAAGCTGGTGACGCGCGAAATGCTGTCGGGCATGAAGAAAGGCGCCGTGCTGGTCGACGTCGCCATCGACCAGGGCGGCTGCTTCGAGACCTCGCACGCCACCACCCATGCCGAGCCGACCTATGAGGTCGATGGCGTCATCCACTATTGCGTCGCCAACATGCCGGGTGCGGTGCCGGTCACCTCGGCCCACGCGCTCAATAATGCGACGCTGCATTATGGCCTGCAGCTCGCCGACAAGGGCCTCAAGGCGCTGGTAGACGACCACCATCTGCGCAACGGGCTGAACGTCCACAAGGGCAAGATCACGAATCGCGCAGTGGCCGAAGCGCTCGGTTACGACCTGGTCGAGCCGAAGGCCGTTCTCGCCGCCTGAGCTGTCCGAATCTGCCTCTCCAGTGCCCGTCGGATTCGTCCGACGGGTTTTTTCTTATGTCGAAAAACTGAAAAGTGTCGGGCGCGCGGAATAACCGGACAACAAAAAAGCGGAGCCAAAGCCCCGCTTCCTCGGTTGTCGAAAATTCCCGCCGGTTCATCCGCGGTCGGCAAATCGATCGACAGTGTGTTTCTACCGCTTGTATGCGACGGGAGTACGACAGCCCCAAGCCGGTGCAGCCTGTCCGGTTACGCGCGGTCGATCCGGCACTGATAGCAATTGTTGCGCGCCGAGCGGATGTGGACGTAAGCGATGTCGTCGCGTTCGAACAACGTCTCTGCCCGTGCGGCAATTGCGTCGGTCGGAATGACGCCGCCGCTGCCGTAAACGATGCGGTCGTCCTTGCCATAACCACGCACAATGTAATCGCTGCTTTCGAGCATTTCGGGAAGCATTTTCCCCTCGGCGGCGCGTTCGCATTCTTTCGCATGCAGAAAGATCGGCCCCGTTTCGGCATAAGGCTGCAGCTCCGGAAAAGGCCGATAGGCCAAAACAAGATAGGCTTCTCCCACAGCAATATTTTTCAAGCAATGACGGCAAGGCACGCCGTCGCCATCCGAAATTTGCCGCTCTGGCTTCAAGCCATAAGCATCCGGCCCGCCGCGCTGAAGTGCCCGGACAGCATTGGTTGGCAAGGCTTTGAATTTTAGCGTCATGGCAAAATCTCCGGTGTCGTCGACCGGAAATTATGCTCGCAAGACAGAGCTTCCCACCCGATTCCTGCCGAAATGGATCAATCCATCAGCGCGTCGAGACCACGAACCAGACCTTTGATCTGCTGTACCCGTCTGATGGCGAGCAGCGTGCCCGCCACGTAAGGCGCCGCGGACGAGCCGGCGTCGTGGCGTATGGTCAGCCGCTCGTCTGGCAGACCGAACAGCGCCTCGCAGGACAGGATGTAGGACGGCAGGCGAAGCGCGTGCACTTGCACCCCCTCGCCTGCGCCGACCGCACCACCGCGTGTGGCCGGCACGCCGGAGACCTCGGAGACCGGCTTTGCCGTTGAGGCCTTGCGGATGTCGGCCAGCGCTTCAGCAAGCTCTCGTGCGGTTCCGGAGGGCGCGTCGGGCTTCTTTGCACTAGCATAATCGATGACCTCGACATCCGGCACGTATTTTGCCGCCATAAGTGCAAACCGCTTCATCAGCGTGGCGGTGATGGAAAAGTTGCCAGCGGCAACAACGCCGACGCCATTGGCCCGCGCCGCGGCGTCGATCTCGGCATAGTCGGCAGCTCCCAGTCCCGACGTGCCGATCACCGTGTGCCGTCCGTTGTCGATGGCGAGCAGCACATGGTCTTTCACGACATGCGGCTTGGTGAAGTCGACCAGCACGTCCGACGGCGCCTCCAGCGCCTCGGCCAGCGAGGCCGAAACGGCAATACCATTAGCCGGCATACCAACCAGCAGACCGGAATCCTGCCCCGCGCCGCTGCGTGATACAGCCCCGGCCAGCGCCATGTCGCCTTGCGCCCCGATCGCCGGAACCAGCGCCTTGCCGACCCAGCCGGTCGCGCCGGCCATTACCACGCGTATTGCCATCGTGCGATCCTCCATCACCCATCGATTTTTAGACGATAGCGATATGGAAAGAGCCAAGCTCATTCAAGTCGGGCTCGCCTTTGAGTGTTGATCCAGAGACTCTGGGACATTGCAAAGACAAGCTGAAGCTCGGATGAACGGGCCTGAAAATCAGGGCCGCATGACGCTGGCCGCGCGCTCGGCAAAAGACATCGGATGTACGACCTCCTTTTTTTGCGCCACTGGCGTAAAGCCGAGTTTTTGATACAGCGGCAGTGCTGCTGGGTGATCGAGGGTGCAGGTCTGCACCGTCACCCGCTTTGGCCCGTGCGACCAGGCTGCGGCGATTGCCGCACCGAGGAACCAGCGGCCGATGCCTTGCCCGGTCGCGTGCTCCATCATTCCGAAATAAGCGAGTTCCACTTCCTCCGGCAAATGCGGCTTGAGGTCGAAGAAGCCGGCCGGCGCACCATCCAGATAAAGCACCCTGATGTCGCGGTCCTCGCGGTGGATGCCCGCCGCAAGCTCCTCGTCGCTCAGCCTCAAAACATTGACCCAGTGCCATTTGCGGCCGACCCGATCCATCAAATAGCGGTAGAAATGCAGGGGAATGTCTTTGGTCTTGAGCAGCGCGATCTGGCGGTTGTACGGCAGCGGCGGCGAATAGGCAGGCGGCACATGCATTTCGAGAAACGTCACGGTGACATCGATGTCTTCCAGCGATCCGTCTTCCATCACCGTCAGTCCTTGCCCGTCACGACAGGCGTGTCGGAAAGCCCGCCCCATTCGGTCCATGAACCGTCATAAAGTCTGTTGTCGGCATGGCCAAGCGTCTCCAAAGCTAGCGTGACGGCTGCCGCGGTGACGCCCGACCCGCAGGAGGTGACGACCGGCTTCGACAGGTCGATGCCGGCTCCTTCGATCACTTTGCGCAGCCTGTCCTTCGGCAACAATTCGCCGTTTTCCGAAAGCGCCGAAAACGGCACGTTGTGCGCGCCCGGCATATGGCCGGAGCGGATGCCGGGGCGCGGCTCCGGCTCGGTGCCGGCAAAACGGCCAGGCGAGCGCGCGTCGGCGATCTGGCTCTCCCCCGTCTCGACGATCCGGCGCATGTCGGCAAGGCTGGCGACGCGGGCGGCATCGAAGTTGGCATAAAACACGCAAGGCGCGATCTTCGTCGGCTCCGCAGTCACCGGCCGTCCGGCGGCTTTCCAACGATCGAAGCCGCCGTCGAGTATATAGACCTGGAACACGCCCATGACGCGAAACAACCACCAGGCGCGCGGTGCAGAAAAGAACCCTGGCCCGTCATAGACAACAATCGTGTCATCGGCCGAAATACCCATCGCGCCGACATATTGCGCGAAATGCTGCGGCGACGGCAGCGTGTGCGGCAGAGCCGCGTCGGGGTCCGAAACCGCATCCTGGTCGAGGAAGCGGGCGCCTGGAATATGCGCTACGTCGTACTCGGCGCGCGCGTCACGCTTTTGCGCCGGCAGATACCAGGACGCGTCGACAATCGTCAGGCCGGGTTCGCCGAGCCGCTTCTGTAACCAATCGGCATCGATGGTGAAAGGACTGTCGTCGGCCATCTTTTCTCTCCTGTCCCGTCCGTCGCAGTCCTATATCAGGCTGGCGGCATAGGACCAAAGCGAATGCGGAAGCGCCGGTTCTCGCGGCCCTTCTTCTCGATCTTGCCGATATGGATCTCGCCGATTTCGCTGGTGCTCTTTACATGGGTGCCGCCGCAAGGCTGGCTGTCGATCGAAGCGTTCTCGCCGATGCAGACCAATCGGATCCTTCCCGTGCCGGCCGGGGGCCGCACATTCTTGGATTTCACCAAGCCCGGATTGGATGCCAGTTCCTCGTCGGAAATGAGCCGGGTGAAGATCGGGTGGTCGGCTCGCACCAGCTCCATCAGTCTGGCCGTCACGTCTTCCTTGGTAAAGCCGGCGTCCGGGATGTCGAAATCGATACGGCTGTCGTCCTCGGAAACCGCGGCGCCGGTGATCGGGAACGGACAGACGACGGTAAGCAGGTGGCAGGCAGAATGCATGCGCATCAGCAACTGCCGCCGCGGCCAGTCGATGGCGAGCCTCATGCGCTCGCCCACCTTTGGAACTGCCTGCTCCGGCGCCGGCACATGGATGATCTCGTCCTTGGTTTCGCCGGTGATCGTAGCGGCAATCGCTATGCCGGTGCCGTCGGCGCGTTCGAGGCTGCCGGTGTCGCCCGGCTGCCCGCCCGATGTGGCGTAAAACACCGTCCGGTCCAGAATGATGCCGCCGCGATTATTGACTGCGACGACGGTGGCGTCGGCCGTCCCCAGATAGGCGTCGTCACGAAACAGCGCTTCGGTCTTGTGCGCCATCACGCAACCCTTTCGAACGGTACCGAAATCGTGCTCTGTTGCTCCATCCACCCCGGCACCGGCAGCTTCTTTTCGCGCAGGAATTCAGGATTGAACAGCTTCGACTGGTAGCGCGTGCCGTAGTCGCAAAGCATGGTCACGATGGTGTGGCCGGGGCCTAGCTCGCGCGCCAGGCGAATGGCGCCGGCAATGTTGATGCCCGTCGAACCGCCAACGCAAAGCCCCTCCTCCTGGATCAGGTCGAATACGATCGGCAGCGCGTCCTCGTCGGGGATCTGGAAGGCAAAATCGGGTGTAAAGCCTTGGAGGTTGGCGGTGATCCGCCCCTGCCCGATGCCTTCGGTGATCGAACTGCCCTCGGATTTCAGCTCGCCGCTGGTGTAGAAGGAATAGAGCGCTGCCCCCAGCGGATCGGCCAGCGCGATCTTGACCTGGTTGTTTTTGGCCTTCAGCCCGAAACCGACGCCTGCCAGAGTGCCGCCGGAACCGACCGCCGACACGAAACCATCCACCTTGCCGTCGGTCTGGTTCCAGATTTCTTCGGCCGTGGTGCGGATATGGCCGTCACGGTTGGCGACATTGTCGAACTGGTTGGCCCAGATCGCGCCGTTCGGCTCGCTCTTCGCCATCTGCTCGGCCAGTCGGCCCGACAGCTTCACGTAATTGTTCGGGTTCTTGTAAGGCACGGCGGGCACTTCGATCAGCTCGGCGCCGAGCAGTTTGATTGTATCCTTCTTCTCCTGGCTCTGGGTGTCGGGAATGACGATCACCGTGCGGTAGCCGAGCGCCTTGGCAACCAGTGTCAATCCGATGCCGGTATTTCCGGCCGTCCCCTCGACGATGACGCCGCCGGGCCGCAGCAGCCTGCGCTGCTCCGCATCGCGGATGATAAACAGGCCGGCGCGGTCCTTTACCGACTGCCCGGGATTCATGAATTCGGCCTTGCCCAGGATCTCGCAGCCGGTTGCTTCCGAGGCCTTGTTGAGGCGGATCAGGGGCGTGTTGCCGATCACGTCGATCACAGAACGGGGCATGAAGATTCCTTTGTGGGTGCGGCGAAACCCTAGAAACCCGAAGCTTCGGTTTCAAGGCAAGAATTTGCCTGGTCCAGTCGCATTTCGCACACTGCAATTCCTACAGCCAGGAGCGCCCGACCGGTATTCATTTCAACCATGTACCGAAAAGCACTCTTTTCATTCGATTTCTTCACCGGTAGAGCACAGGCTAAGAAGAGCCGGCGGGGCGCAACATGACACTCTATCGGGCCAATCCGAAGCATGGCGTCGCCTGGATTACGGGCGGCAGCAGCGGTATCGGCCGTTCGCTGGCCAAGGATCTTGCCGCTCGGGGCTATGTCGTCGCGGTGACTGCGCCAGATGACCATCCGATCGATACGCTCATCGTCGAAACGGCGCAGATGGCGGGCCGTGTCGCAGCCTATCCTTGCGACGTGACCGACGAAAAACGCATGGCAAAGACGGTTGCAGCGATCGAGAAAGATCTCGGTCCGATCGTGTTGGCAGTGTTCAACGCTGGAAGCTATATCGCAACGCCGGGCGAGGATCTTGTGGCGCGCAATTTCCGTCGGTCTTTCGAAGTCAATTATTTTGGCATCATCAATGGCCTGCTGCCGGTCATCGAACGCATGCGCGTGCGCTCGCGCGGCCATGTCGTGCTGATCGGTTCGGTTACCGCCTATTTCGGCTGGCCCACCACCGCCGCCTATGGTGGCACCAAGGCGGCAGTCAATATCCTGGCCGAGTCGCTGAAATACGATTTCGACAAGATGAACGTCCGCATCCAGGTGATTAATCCGGGCTTTGTCGACACGCGGCTGACCGAAAAGAACTTCCTGCCGATGCCGGGCTTGATGCCGGTCAATCTGGCCTCGCGCCGCATCGCGCAAGGCATCGAATACGGCGGCTTCGAAGTCACTTTCCCACGCCGCCTGAGTTGGACGCTGAAGTTGCTCAGGATGCTGCCGAGGCCGTTCTGCCGATGGGTGATCAGCACGGTCACCCGCTGGAATGCGCGGCCACTGAATTTCGACCGCAAGCCGCCAGTCGAGTAGGATCGGTGATGGGCGAGCGATCGTGTTTGCGGGTCGCTGGGGCGCCGCACATGAATTGGTGCCGGTCGACGATACCGGCGACCCGGACAACCACGTCATTGCCGGCGACGCGCTGTCGCCATCGACCACGGCTTTCCTCGCGTAGCGGACCGTCGTGTGGATCGAGGCGGTGGTAAGGTGAACCAAAGGTCCCCAAGCAAGAGGGCGACCGAAGCATCGCTCCGGTCGCCCTCTTCAATCGTGTGTGACCAAGCCAGGCTTGGCCGACCGCAACACGGTCAGATTATGCGGCCCGCGCTGTTGGCCGTTTGCCGCCGAAGCGGCGCTTGTTATTGCCCTTGAAGGGCTTGGCGCCTTCCGGCTTGCGCTCGCCCGCAAAGGCCGGCTTGTCGCCGAACCGCTTCTTGCCGAAGCCGTTGTTTGCGCCGCCGGGCCGCCTGCCGTCGCGACGGCCATTGTGGTCGTTGCGATCATTGGCCGGTTCGAAGCTGCGCTCGTTCTTCTCGGCGGGATTGCGCTGCGGATCGGGGCTGCCGAGATGGTCGGCAACGATCGGCAGCTTGGTGCGGATGATGCGCTCGACCTGACGCAGCTTGCTGTTTTCAGACGGGTCGCAGAGTGTGATGGCGATGCCGTCCATGCCGTTGCGGCCGGTGCGGCCGATGCGGTGGACATAGCTCTCCGCCTCGTCCGGCAGGTCGAAATTCACCACATGGCTGATGCCGGGCACGTCGATGCCGCGTGCAGCAATGTCGGTCGCCACGAGAATGCGCACCGAACCCTCACGGAAATCGTTGAGTGCCTTCTGGCGGGCGTTCTGCGACTTGTTGCCGTGGATGACGGCGGCCTTGAAGCCGTCGCGCTCGAGATCCTTGGTCACCCTGTCGGCGCCATGCTTGGTGCGCGAGAAGATGATGACGGACTTCATCGCCTCATCGGCAAGCATGTTGGCCAGCACCTGGCGCTTCTGCTTGGTGCGGGCAAAGACGACACCCTGCACGATCTCGGCTGCCGCGGTGCTGTGAGGAGCGACTTCGACGCGGATCGGGTTCTTCAGCAGGCCTTTCGCCAGTTCGGCGATCTCGGCCGGCATAGTCGCCGAGAACAGCACCGTCTGACGGTCCGGCGCCGTCGCCTTGGCGATTCGCTTCACGTCGTTGATGAAGCCCATGTCGAGCATGCGGTCGCCTTCGTCGAGCACCAGCCATTTGGTGTCGGCAAGCATCAGGTCGCCTTCACGCACAAGGTCGGTCAGCCGACCGGGCGTTGCGATCAGGATGTCGACGCCGGGCGCAACCTTCTTCACCTGGCTGAAGCGCGAGACGCCGCCCAGCACGAGCGCGGTCGATACATGCGCGCCCTTGGCGAGCAGCTTGATCATCTCCTCGATCTGCACCGCGAGTTCACGTGTCGGCGCCAGGATCAGCGCGCGGGCCGACTTCGGCCGGCGCTTGGTGCCAAGTGCGATGATCTTCGACAGGATCGGCAGCGCGAACGCCGCCGTCTTGCCCGAGCCGGTCTGGGCGATGCCGAAAATGTCGCGGCCTTCGAGCTGCGGCGGGATCGCCTGGGCCTGGATCGGCTTCGGATCGGTAAAGCCGGCGGCATTGGTAGCCTTGAGCAGTGCGCCGGTAATTCCAAGTGCGGCGAAACCGTTCAGTTCCCCAGTGTCCTTACCGGTCAAAGTGTTTTCATTAGTCAAAATATTCTTCTTTCATGCGGCTCCTGGCCGCAAATATCAATGGCGGCAGGGCGCAACCTGCCGTCGAAAACTGTCATGAAACGACAAGGCGGGCGGACGTCATCGTCCGCACGGCTGCGCTGTCGTGCCCGCAGGCTTCATGCCACGGGGCTTTTTCGCCACCTTGCCGACCTGTCGGGAAGAGGGAAAACAGACGCAACCAGTCTCATTCGTCGAGAAGGCCGGATTATCCCGGCCCAAGCGCCTATGCCGCCGCATATGGCCCAGTTCGCATCGAAATGCAAGGGGCCCGATGCTGCAGCGCAGCAAAAGCCATGAGGAAGCGGCGCTTGCGCTCTCTCGCGGGCATGATTACCACAATGCAGCTTTCCGTTTCGGGGACCGGTCATGAAGGACGTGCTGAAGGAACTCGAGCGCCGCCGCGAGATCGCCCGCATGGGCGGCGGCCAGGCCCGCATCGACGCCCAGCACAAGAAGGGCAAGCTGACCGCCCGCGAACGCATAGACGTCTTTCTCGACGAGGGCTCGTTCGAGGAGTTCGACATGTATGTCGAGCACCGCTCGACCGATTTCGGCATGGAGAAAACCAAGATCGCCGGCGACGGCGTCGTTACCGGCTGGGGCACCGTCAACGGTCGCCCGGTCTATCTTTTCGCCAAGGATTTCACCGTGTTCGGCGGCTCGCTGTCCGAGGCCCATGCCGAAAAGGTGGTCAAGGTCCAGGAGATGGCGCTGCGCAATCGCGCGCCGATCATCGGCCTTTACGACGCCGGCGGCGCCCGCATCCAGGAAGGCGTGGCGGCGCTCGGCGGCTATGCCGAGATCTTCCAGCGCAATGTACTGGCCTCTGGCGTCATCCCGCAGATTTCACTGATCATGGGCCCCTGCGCCGGCGGCGATGTCTATTCGCCGGCGATGACTGACTTCATCTTCATGGTTCGCGAAACGTCCTACATGTTCGTCACCGGGCCGGATGTGGTGAAGACCGTCACCAACGAGACGGTCACCGCCGAAAGCCTCGGCGGCGCTTCTATCCACACGACGAAGTCCTCGATCGCCGACGGAGCCTACGACAATGACGTCGAGGCGCTGCTGCAGATGCGCCGGCTGGTCGATCTGCTGCCCGCTTCCAACACGGCGGAAATTCCCGAGATCGAATGCTACCAGTCGGTCACCGATCACGATCTGTCGCTCGACAGGCTGATCCCCGACAATGCCAACAAACCCTACGACATCAAAGAGTTGATCCTTAAAGTTGCCGACGAGGGTGACTTCTTCGAGATCCAGCAGAATTTTGCGAAAAACATCGTCACCGGCTTCGGCCGTATCGAGGGCCGCACCGTCGGCTTCGTCGCCAACCAGCCGATGGTGCTGGCCGGCGTGCTCGATTCGGATGCCAGCCGCAAGGCGGCTCGTTTCGTGCGATTCTGCGACTGCTTCTCGATCCCGATCGTCACCTTCGTCGACGTGCCGGGCTTACTGCCCGGCACCGCGCAGGAATATGGTGGGTTGATCAAGCACGGCGCCAAGCTTCTGTTCGCCTATGCCGAAGCGACGGTGCCAAAGATCACCGTCATCACCAGAAAGGCCTATGGCGGCGCCTATGACGTCATGGCGTCAAAGCATTTGCGCGGTGACATGAACTATGCCTGGCCAACGGCGCAGATTGCGGTGATGGGCGCCAGGGGCGCGGTCGAGATCATCTACCGCAAGGACATCGGCGACGCGGAAAAGATCGCGGCACATACAAAAGCTTACGAGGATCGCTTCCTGTCTCCCTTCGTTGCCGCCGAGCGTGGCTATGTCGACGAGGTGATCATGCCGCATTCGACCCGCCGCCGCATCGCCCGCGCGCTCAGGATGCTGCGCAACAAGGATATGCAAAACCCCTGGAAGAAGCACGACAACATTCCGCTGTGAGGGGTTGATGTCGCGCCTGGTCCTCTATGTAGGAGCGCGTTTCGGCAGGTTTGCCATCCTGCTCTTCGCCATGCCGCTGTTTTGCCCAATACTCCTGTGGTTCTGGTTCCTCGATTGCTATCCGCTCGCTGTCATCGCGACTGGCGTTGTTGCAATCCCGGCCGCGATGCTGGCCATCGTTCTGTTGATCGGGACATTGTTCGCCGGTTTTCGACCCAGCAAGGTGGACGGGATTACTCGGGAATCAGCCCCGAAATTGTGGGCCGTCTGGGAGAGTATTGCCGGCAAACACCGCGCCAGCCGCACGAGCATCATCCTGAGCGACGATCTCAACGCCAGTATCGGTGAAGAGCGGCCGTTTCTGGGCCTGCTTGGTCGCAGGGCAATTCTCACCGTGGGCCTGCCGCTGCTCGCAGCGACCGACCAAAAGGGGTTTGCGGCGATCTTGGCCCATGAGGACGCCCATCTGAAAAATAAAGATACAAATGGCGGGCTCAACCTGGCCGAACTCGAAAAGAGCTTCGATCTAATCTTCGACTTCGCCCCACCGGGAAAAACCGTTTCGGGCAGCCTGTTCTACTGGATGCTTGGCCCGCTGTCGCGCACGCTGGAGCGCGAAGAAATACGGTTGTCGCGGCGGGCGGAAATTGACGCAGATCGTCATGCAGCGATGTCCGGCGATGCATATGAAACGGCGCGCGCCCTGCTGCTGATCGGTGCTGCCAGTGCGTTCTTCGATGACCAAGTGTATATTCCGCTTAAACGTGAACTGCTTGGCACCATGGTACCGCCTCGTCCACCACTTGAAAGAGTTCTGGCGGCCGCCAGTCACCTGTCGAGGCTTCCCATCCTGCAAGAATATGCGCAAAAGGCCTGGGACGCGCCAGATAAGGAAAGCGCGGATCATCCGCCCTGGTCCGAACGTTTGACTGCTCTTGGATTTAGCTCGGCTCCAGAGATAGAACCAGTTCTGGTTTCCGCCTTGTCGAGCCTGCTGAGCGATGAGATCGTCGCCGAACATGTCCGCCATTTCGACGGCGAATGGACATCGAAGATCGCCGACTATCTCGATCGATAGCTATCCACCTGAAACTATAGCGGCTAATGCGCAGTCGGCGCAGGCTATTCCGCTTCCGCCGCTCCGAACCCGGCCCCCCTCGTCGCGCGGACAGCGCCCGACCATGGCGTGGCGTGATTGTCGATGCGCATCTGGAAGATAAAATAAGTCGGCGAGCAGAAGCCGATGCCCTTCACTTTGCCGATACTGGGTGTATCGGGCGGCAGCGACTGGCACATGTAATCCTCGCGGCAGAAATGGTCGGCCGAACAGGCGGGACGATTACCGCGATTGACGGCGCCGCCGAGGCACTGGTCGAAGTTATTGGTCGCCACGCAGGTGTCGAATTTCTTGCCGCCGACCAGTCCGCAAATCTCGTTCGGCATCGGCTTGCCCGTCTTGAAGGCGGCAAAGCTGCGATCCCGGTCGTCGCAGCCGCGATAGGCGATACCCGCCGGCACACCGATCTTCGGCGGTCGGCAGGTGTAGGCGGCGCGCGAAATGCTTGGCGCGAACGCCGCGAACTGACCGGTGATGGTATACCGGTCATTGAAAGGCTGTGCCGGGTTACTGGCGATGGATCCCGTTAAACAGGGGTGGCCGGAAAACATGTCTTCGCTGTGCTTGGGCAACAGGCATTGCGCCAGCTTGGTGCGTACGCCGGACGAGGTCGCCAGCGGCGTGCAGACGGTGCCGGCGCCGCATTGCCAGGTCGCGCCGAAGCGGGCCGCATCCGCCGGCATCAGGCACGGCATCGCCATCTCGGCCGGCGAATAGGCGATTTCGCCGGCATCGTTCCAGGTCGCCGGCGGCGCGAACGATAACGGGCGAAAGCGGTTCGGTTCCTTGCCGTCGGCAGTCGCGCGCAGCCAGGCGACGCGGCGCGGGATGTCGGCGTGGAGATGCGGGGAGATGCCGACCTCGATGCGGTTGAGCGGCGAGGTCGTCTTGTCGTCGAGGCCGATGAAATGGAAGCCGGCGGTCGAGCCCGCCTGATGGCAGCCCTGGCAGGCGCCGTTGTCCAGCCGCTCGACCAGTGCCTCCGGCGTGCGCACCAGCTTCATTGCAGAGAAATCGACACCAGCGAAATCCGCGGACTGGAACAGTGGCGTGAACAGGTGGTTGGCCTGCCTCGCACTGCCGAAGGTCGACCAAGAGATGACCTTCCTTGCCAGGAATTCCTCGGGAATCTGGTAGACGCCGAGATCGACCGCCGCGACATTGGTGCGGACATAGTCGGCAAGTCTTGCTTTCAGCGCAGCGTCTTCGGCGAGACGTGCCGTATCGGGCGTGTTTTCCAGCGGCTTTTCGCTGGCAGCCGCTCCGTCCATGCCGAAAATTCGCATGAGATAGGCAGCCTGCCCGCCGAATTCGGTCTCCTGGCCGGAGGGGAAGCGCACCACTTGCCCATTGAGCTCGAGCTGCTTGAAGGTGAGCGCCGTCCTTTCCAGCGGCCCACCGGTCAGCCAGCCGGCATCGACGCTCTCGTCGACTTGTGGTGCCCAGCGTCCGGCGACGCCGACACAACCGCCGTCGGCATCCGGCGCGGCATCGTAGACGGCACTGAAATTGAATGGCAGGCGCGAGGCCAAAACCTTGCCGTTCTTCTTGAAGCTGTAGGCGAGGCGATAGATGAAGCGCACTTCGCCGCAACTCGTGTCGCCTTGCAACGCGGCGAAGTCGCGCCGGTCGAGCCGGTTGACGATGCCGACGAGGCGGAAGCGCGCGGCATCGGTCCTCAGCCAGCGCATGTCCATGACACGGCCAACATTGCCGTCGGTCACCTCGTAGAGCGGCCGACCGCCGGCCTTCATCTCGGCCCGCAATGCTGCGACGTCGCTTGCAATCGTTTCGACAATCGCGTGATAGGCCGGAGCCTTGTCATAAAGCGTCTTCAAATCGCCCTTGCCATCGACGCCGAAAATGCCGGCGAACCCGTAACCGTTGCTGTCGAGGGCGGCGAGAACGGCCGGGTCGTCGACGATCGTCAGCGGAGTTTCGGCGTTCGCAGCCTGCGCCATGAATACGGCGCTGACGATCGCAACGAGCAGCGTGAACATGCGGTTCATTCGGCAGCTATCCCGCGACTTTCGATAAGCTCGCGCAGGACCGGCACTAGCGCCGGCGGCAGGTCCTCGGCGATCAGCCCCGGTCCGAAACGGCTGCCGGCCTCGGCATGGATCCAGACTGCCGCACAGGCCGCTTCAAAGGCCGGCATGCCCTGCGCCAGCAGCGCGGCGATGATACCCGACAGCACGTCGCCCGAACCGGCGGTGGCCAGCCAAGGCGCGCCATTGCCGTTGATCGCTGCCCGGCCATCGGGGGCCGCAATCACAGTGTCGGCACCCTTGTAGACGAGAATGGCGTTGGCCCGTTCGGCTGCGGCGCGTGCCTTAGCGAGTTTGGACAGGTCCTTGTCCCCGGCGATATCTGAAAAAAGCCTGGCGAATTCGCCGTCATGCGGCGTCATCACCAGAGCCGGCGCGCTCGGCCGGCTGGCGGCTTCGAACAGGGCATCCGGCGCGTCGCGAAACGATGTGACGCCGTCGGCGTCGAGCACCAAGCCCTCAATCCCGCCGCCCTGCCCATGGGCGCCATTCACCACGGCCAGGGCGAATTCGCGCGTCTTCTCACCAATGCCAAATCCCGGGCCGAGCACGAAGGCCGATGGTCGGCGACTGCCGACGAATTCGTCCACATCCGCGACAGTGTCTACCTTGCGCAGCATGATCGAGGTCAGATGCGCCGCGTTCACATGGATGGCGTTCGCCGGCGACAGCATGGTGACTGCCCCTGCCCCGCTCCTTGCCGCGGCAAGCGCCGACAGCCGCGCAGCACCCGTCGCCGACGGCCCTCCGGAAAAGACGCCGACATGGCCGCGTTTATACTTATGGGCGTCGACGGCCGGAACCGGAAAGCGGCCAAGCCAGAGCGCCGGAATGTTCTCGAATGTTCGTGGTTCAAGCTGCGCAACAACACTGTCGCTTATGCCGATATCAGCGAGCACGATTTCGCCGCACAGCTCGCGCCCCGGCAACAAAAGATGGCCTGGCTTTTTTCGCGCAAAGGTCACGGTGATTCGGGCGTGGAAAGCCTGACCGAGGACATTGCCGCTCTCACCGGAGACGCCCGACGGCAGGTCGACCGCGACGACCGGCGAATTCAACTCCGCCACATTGTCGATCGCCTTGGCGGGGTCGCCGGATAGCGGCTTGGACAGCCCCGCCCCGTAAAGCGCATCGACCACGATCGAGCCCGTCTCGGCAACGAAATCCGACAGCGGCCGAGCTTCAACCGGACACTCCGAGGCAGCGAGTGCTGCATCGCTGCCTCCTTTAGGCGATCCGGACGCCCATACCGAGACGTCGACGGCGCTCTCCCGAAGGATGCGCGCCACGACATAGCCGTCGCCGCCATTGTTGCCGGGGCCGCAAAGCACGTGGACGCGCGTTGCGTTCGGGTAGCGCTTGAGTACCACGGCAGCAACCGCAGCACCGGCATTGCGCATCAGGCCGATGCCGTCGAATGGACCAGCGGCAATCGCCAGCCGGTCGGCCTCGGCCATTTCGGACGGAGACAGAAGTTCATTGCTCATGGAATATCAGGCGACATGCACATCATTTTCCCAAGCATTGTCCAGTTTTTGATCCGACGCAAACAACGAAGGTCGCCAAGCAATTTGGCGGCGCACATCGTTCGGGACGACGGCGCGCAGCTGCCCATGAAATATCCGATCTGCCCATTTTTTGTGCGGACGACGGGACCGGCGGTGTGTAGGCTCGCGGCGTTCATGGCGCAGGGAATGACGCGAATGTACATTCCCGCGTAGCATGGTATCCAAATCATGTGAGCCCGTTCGGCACCCCATCAATTGGCACAGTTCGTGCTTGATTGAGGCGCAAGCGGGGCTCACAACCCGTCTTTTTTGGCAGTGGAGGCCACTTTTTACATGAAAAAGATCGAAGCGATCATCAAGCCGTTCAAGCTAGACGAAGTGAAGGAAGCGCTTCAGGAGGCCGGCCTGCAAGGTATCACCGTTACCGAGGCCAAGGGCTTTGGCCGCCAGAAGGGCCATACCGAGCTTTATCGCGGCGCCGAATATGTCGTCGACTTCCTGCCGAAGGTGAAAATCGAAGTCGTGCTCGGCGACGATGCGGTCGAAGCAGCGATCGAAGCCATCCGCAAGGCGGCCCAGACTGGCCGTATCGGCGACGGCAAGATCTTCGTCTCGAACATCGAGGAAGTGGTGCGCATCCGCACCGGCGAAACCGGCATGGACGCCGTCTGAATTTTCCCGTTAAAAGGCCATGTTCAAAACGTCATCACATAGGGAAGCAGGGACATGACGACAGCCAAAGACATCATGAAGCAGATCAAGGACAACGACGTTAAGTTCGTCGATCTGCGCTTCACCGATCCGAAGGGCAAACTGCAGCACGTTACGATGGATGTCGTCGAGGTCGAGGAAGACATGTTTGCCGATGGCGTCATGTTCGATGGTTCCTCGATCGCTGGCTGGAAGGCGATCAACGAGTCCGACATGGTGCTGATGCCGGATTCCGATACGGTGCATATGGACCCGTTCTTCGCGCAGTCGACCATGGTCATCCTGTGCGACATTCTCGATCCGATCTCGGGGGAATCCTACAACCGCGATCCGCGCGGTACCGCCAAGAAAGCCGAGGCCTACATGAAGGCCGAAGGCATCGGCGACCAGATCTTCGTCGGCCCGGAAGCCGAGTTCTTCGTGTTCGACGATGTCAAGTACAAGGCCGACCCCTACAACACCGGCTTCAGGCTGGATTCGACCGAACTGCCGTCCAATGACGATACCGACTATGAGACCGGCAACCTCGGTCACCGGCCGCGCATCAAGGGCGGTTATTTCCCGGTGCCGCCGGTCGATTCGGCGCAGGACATGCGCTCGGAAATGCTCACCGTGCTCGCCGAGATGGGCGTGCGCGTTGAAAAGCACCATCACGAAGTGGCCGCCGCCCAGCACGAGCTCGGCATCAAGTTCGACACGCTGGTCCGCAACGCCGACAAGATGCTGATCTACAAATATGTCGTGCACCAGGTCGCCAACGCCTATGGCAAGACGGCCACTTTCATGCCGAAGCCGGTGTTCGGCGACAATGGCTCGGGCATGCACGTCCACCAGTCGATCTGGAAGGAAGGCAAGCCGACTTTCGCCGGCAACGAATATGCCGGCCTGTCCGAGAGCTGCCTGTTCTACATCGGTGGCATCATCAAGCATGCCAAGGCGATTAACGCCTTCACCAACCCGCTCACCAACTCCTACAAGCGCCTGGTGCCGGGCTATGAAGCGCCGGTGCTGCTCGCCTATTCGGCCCGCAACCGCTCGGCCTCGTGCCGCATTCCGTTCGGCTCGTCGCCGAAATCCAAGCGCGTCGAGGTCCGCTTCCCCGATCCGGGTGCCAACCCCTATCTCGCCTTTGCCGCCATGCTGATGGCCGGCCTCGACGGCATCAAAAACAAGATCCACCCGGGACAGCCGATGGACAAGGATCTCTACGACCTGCCGCCGAAGGAATTGAAGAAGATCCCGACCGTCTGCGGCTCGCTGCGCGAAGCCCTGCAGAGCCTCGACAAGGACCGCGGCTTCCTGAAGGCCGGCGGCGTATTCGACGACGACCAGATCGACAGCTATATCGAGCTCAAGATGGCCGAGGTGATGCGCTTCGAAATGACGCCGCATCCGGTCGAATACGATATGTACTATTCGGTCTGATCCAGATCGTTGCAGCCAACAAAAAACCCCGGAGGAGACGCCGGGGTTTTTTATTGCGATGCGATCGGAGAGAAAGTCACGGCGCAGACCTGAGGTCTACGCCGGGACGAATGCTCAAGCCGCGGCCGACACCTCGGCGCTGGTCGGGACGGAGGCGATCGTCTTCAATATCTGCGAGGCGATCTGGTAGGGGTCACCCTGCGAGTTCGGGCGGCGATCCTCGAGATAGCCCTTGTAGCCGTTATTGATAAAGGAATGCGGCACGCGGATCGAGGCGCCGCGGTCGGCGATGCCGTAGCTGAACCTGTTCCAGGGCGCGGTCTCGTGCTTGCCGGTCAAACGCTTGTCGTTGTCCGGCCCATAGACGGCGATGTGATCCATCAGGTTTTTGTCGAAGGCTGCCATCAGCGCCTCGAAATAGCCCTTGCCGCCGACTTCGCGCATATAGGCGGTCGAGAAGTTGGCATGCATGCCGGAGCCGTTCCAATCGGTGTCGCCGAGCGGCTTGCAGTGATATTCGATATCGATGCCGTACTTCTCGGTCAGGCGCTGCAACAAATAGCGCGCCATCCACATCTGGTCGGCGGCCTTCTTGGAGCCCTTGCCGAAGATCTGGAATTCCCACTGGCCTTTGGCCACCTCGGCGTTGATGCCTTCATGGTTGATGCCGGCGGCAAGGCAAAGGTCGAGATGCTCCTCGACGATCTGCCTGGCGACTGAGCCGACATTGCTGTAGCCGACGCCGGTATAGTACGGGCCTTGCGGCGCCGGATAGCCGCTCTCGGGGAAGCCGAGCGGGCGGCCGTCCTTGTAGAAGAAATACTCCTGCTCGAAGCCGAACCAGGCGCCCTCGTCGTCGAGGATGGTGGCGCGCTTATTGGAGGCATGCGGCGTCACGCCATCGGGCATCATGACCTCGCACATAACGAGCGCGCCATTGGTGCGGGCCGGATCCGGGTAGACGGCGACCGGCTTCAGAACGCAATCGGAGCTGTGGCCCTCGGCCTGCATGGTCGAAGAACCGTCGAAGCCCCACAGCGGAAGCTGGTCGAGCGTCGGAAACTCGGCATAGTCCTTGATCTGCGTCTTTCCGCGAAGATTGGGAACCGGGGTGTATCCATCGAGCCAAATGTACTCGAGCTTGTATTTCGTCATTCTAGCCTCTCGTTGCTTGATCACCGAACCCTGGATGGCGCCGGAGCAGGCCGGCCTATCCAGCAGCCGACCTGCCGGATTATCAAAAAGCAATTCGTGTGCCATTCTCGCCGGCGACGGGTGCGGCAAAGTGAGGTCGCATCGGCGCAAAATTGCCGGGCCGCTGCAAGGTGCGCTGGGATCACTCACAAGCATAGTTTGCATAAATAATGTGCAACTAGTGATCTTTTTATAATCATATTGCCTAATTCGATTGCTGAACCTATCTTGGGGAAAGGTTGAATCGGCTAGGTTCTGTCGAAGAAAGGAAACCGACAATGGAAATCACTTCCACTCGTCAGTCGGCCAAAATCCTGATGTTCCCGGTGGCAGCGCGCGTGTCTGCCTCAAATTTAAGCGGAAAGGCTAAGTTCGCGGCAGAACTTGCTTCTTTGCGCAACCGCACGGATTTCGGAAGTGCCTGGTATCATGAGGCAGCGATCGAGGAAGCGAAACAGGATCGGAAGAGCTAGGCTTCTCCGTCCGCGTATTTGATAAATTGGCAAAGCCCGGCGCGATCGCTCGCGCCGGGCTTTGCTTGAGCCGGGACAGGTCGGCTACTGCTTGGTGTGCAGGTCTGTTCCGAGGGTATCCCTGACGAAGATCATGCCAATGATCAGCGACATCGCTGCAACGGCGACCGGATACCAGAGGCCGTAATAGATGTTGCCCTTAGCCGCGCTCAGCGCGAAGACGGTCACCGGCAGTAAACCGCCAAACCAGCCATTGCCAATATGATAAGGCAGCGACATGCCGGTGTAGCGGATGCGGGTCGGGAACATCTCGACCAGGATCGCAGCGATCGGCCCGTAAACCATGGTCACGTACAGAACCAGGATGAACAGGATGCCGATGGTCAGCGGCCAGTTGATCTGTGCCGGATCCGCGAACATGGCAAAAGCGCCGGACGCGGGAATGTTGTAGACTGTCACCTCGGTTGCGCCAGCCGCTTCTTCCTTGGTCAGGATCTTGTCAGCGACTGCCTTGTCTGTCGGGACGGTCGTTTTTTCGCCGGCACGAATCGCGGTGGCATCGAGTTTAAGCTCGGGATTGGCAGCCACAAAAGCGTCGAGCTTCTGGTCGGCCACTTTCGATGCCGCACGCTTTAGAGGATAACCTCCATCCTGTAAGGCGATATTGATTGCCTTGCCGAAGGCTGTGTCCTTGGCCTTCAACTGGTCGCCAGCCGCGACCGCGTCATAGGCTTCAGCCGTTTCGTTGCCGATCTTGACCGTTGCAGCAGTTCCGGGCGCGGCTGTCGTGACCACATCGTATGGCACGGAACTCTTCGCAAGGAATGCCGTGGCAACATCGCACGAGCTGGTGAATTTCCATGTTCCGGTAAGATTGAATTGGAAACTGCAGTCGCCCGGTGCGGCGGTGACGGTTGCTCGAACATTTTCCTGCGCGGTAGCTAGAGTGGGATTAGCGGCGCGGGTCAGTGCCTTGAACAGTGGAAAGGTGGTGACGATCGCCAGCGCCAAACCCGCCATGATGATCGGTTTGCGGCCGATCTTGTCGGAGAGCCAGCCGAATACGACGAAGAAGATGGTGCCAAGCGCCAGCGCGATCGCGATCATGATATTGACCGACTGCGGATCGACCTTGAGCACGTTCTGCAGGAAGAACAGCGCGTAGAACTGGCCGTTGTACCAGACCACGGCCTGGCCAGCGGTAAGGCCAAGCAGCGCCAGCAATGCGATCTTGGCGTTTTTCCACTGGCCGAAGGCTTCGGACAGGGGTGCCTTGGAGCCTTTGCCCTCTGCCTTCATACGCTGGAAGGTCGGAGACTCGGCAAGTGACAGGCGAATCCAGACCGAGATGGCGAGCAGGACCGCGGAAACCAGGAACGGAATGCGCCAGCCCCAAGCTGTGAAATCTTCCTTGCTGAGGGAATTCTGCACAATCAGAATCACGATCAGCGACAGGAACAGGCCGAGCGTTGCGGTGGTCTGGATCCATGAGGTGTAGAAGCCACGGCGGTCATCTGGAGCGTGCTCGGCGACGTAGGTCGCGGCGCCGCCATATTCGCCGCCAAGCGCCAGACCCTGGAGCAGACGGAGCGCAATCAGCATGATCGGCGCGGCAATGCCCCAACTGGCGGAGCCGGGAAGCACGCCGACGAGGAAGGTCGACAGACCCATGATCATGATGGTGACAAGAAATGTGTACTTGCGGCCGACGAGATCGCCGATGCGGCCGAACACCAGGGCACCAAGCGGGCGAACGATGAAGCCTGCGGCAAACGCCAGAAGCACGAAGATATTTCTCGTTGTTTCCGGATAGGAGTTGAAGAATGCGGTGCCGATCGCGGCCGCCAATGCACCGTAGAGATAGAAATCGTACCATTCGAAAATGGTGCCGAGCGAGGAAGCAAAGATGACCTTCTTCTCCTCGCGCGTCATGCCGCGGCTTGTTTTGCCGGCGGTCGATGCCATTGCCATGAGCGTATCCTCCCGTGTGATTCCGTCAGTCCTCGATGCTGCACGTCATCGTCCGCGTTTCCTCGCAACGCAGACTCAGTGCAGCCATCGGTGCAAAAAATGACAGAAAGCAGTGCCCAGAGGCAGACCGCCTTTGGGATTATGACTTTGGTCTAATGTGCAGTGCGAAATCGCAGGTAGTGCCGTCAGCCTTTGAGAGCGTCGAGCAGTCCGACTGCCGCCATCATGTCGCGCTTGCGGGCAGCGCGGCGCGCGACGGCCTCGGCATCATGGCCCCATTGCTCGGCCTGCCAGTCCTCGTCGACATGACCGGCAGCCCAGGCCGCCTCGCCGTCGAGCTCGCCGAAATCGACAGCCAGCGCCAGCAGCGCCGATCCGGTCAGCGACGTCATGACGTGGATGGCGGCAAGGCGCAGCGGATCGGCACGCTGGGCAAGATGCTGGCCAAGCAGCGCGATACTCTCGCGCGGCTGTTCGACATGGATCACGCCTTCGGCAAGATGGAACCGGGCGCCGAGCGCGCTGCGCACCCAGTCGATGACCGGATCCCAATGCTCGTTCTGCCGGTCGACGAGTCCTTGGGGCGCATCGGCGCGGTAGCAGAGCAGATCGGATGCGGCGAAGCGCAGGATGTCCTCCATCACCGCCTGGGGATCACTGGCGACGCCATCGATTGCCGTATTGACCAGACGCATCACCGGCATCGTCACCGGATCGATGGTCTCCTCCTGTGCGGCGAACTCCTCGGCGACGAGAGCGGCCGCCTTTTCCGTCGGCAGTGTCAGCAGCGCCTTGGCCGGCGTGCGGACGGGTTTGCCATCGAGATGGACGGCAAAACCATCTTCGACCGGCGCGACCGCGACGGTCTTGTAGAAGCGCTTCGGCAGCGGCGTCTTCATCTGGATCTGGGCGCGACGCACCGGGTCCGGATCAGAGAGCTGCTTTCCAGCTTCGAGGTCGTTCAATATATCGCGCATGCTCATCCGGGACTTTGTTTTCGGGCCGGCCGGTTGACGATGATAAGACCGGCGGCGATCAGGGCGAGTGCCAGGAAGATACGAACGGTCAGCGGCTCGTTCAAGAACACGGCGCCGCACAGCACACCAAACACCGGCGACAGGAAGGTGAAGCTCGACAGTCCAGATGCAGGGTAGCGCCGCAGCAGCCAGAACCACAGCACATAGGTGAACGCGACAACGTAGACGGCCTGGAACAGCAGAGCCAAGGTTGGCAAGACGGTAAAGTTGCGGACGGGCGGCCCGGCAAAAGGTATCACCAAAATGCCGACGACGGCGGCCCCGGCCAGCTGATAGAGCAGCAGCTTTTCGGCGCTGGCCGTCACCAGCTTCGACCGCTTGATGACGATATTGGTCACGGCCCACAGAATGCCGGCACCGAGACTGAGCAAATCGCCGCTCAGCGTCGCGCCGCCACTGGCGCTCAGTTTATCGGAAAACACCGCGATCAGTCCGGCGAAAGCGAGCAGAAGACCAACGAGCTTGCGTGCCGTGACGCTTTCGCCCAGCAGGAAATGACCGCCGACCAGCATCCAGAACGGCATGGTGTTGACCAGCAAGGTGTTGCGCACGACAGTGGTGTGCTCGAGCCCGACATAGAGAAACAGGAACTCGAAACCGAAAAGCGCACCCGCCAGAATGCCAGCGACGAGGGTTTTGTCGGGCGTGAACAGCGCAATGCCGCGCCAGCGGCACCAGCCGAAAACACACAGGCCGCCGATCGCCGAGCGGGCGATGGACATGAAAACAGGGTCGTAGCCAGCATACGAGATCTTGGCGGCAACGTAGTTCAGGCCCCACGAAAAGGTTAGCCCGACCATGATGGCGGCGGCCGCCAGATCGACCGCGTCACGGCGGTCGAGCGTATCTGTGGCGACGCCCACCGCCGCTAGTCCTCCGCGCTCGCGTCGTCGAAACCGAGTAGGTTCCAGCTCTGGCGCATATGCGGCGGCATCGGTGCGGTGACGTCGACAAAGCCCTTGTCGGGATGAGGGATGACAATGCGGCGCGCGTGCAGATGCAGGCGGTTCTGCATGCCGCCTGGAAAATCCCAATTGGTGTCGGCCTCGAAATATTTGGGGTCGCCGATGATCGGGCAACCGATATGGGCGGCATGAACGCGAAGCTGGTGGGTGCGCCCGGTATAGGGTTCCATTTCCAGCCAGGACAGGGTCTGCGCCGCCTGCTCGACGATGCGGTAATAGGACACGGCGTGATCGGCGCCCTTTTCGCCATGCTTGGCGATGCGCACACGATCGCCGTCGGGCGTCGGTTCCTTGATCAGCCAGGTCGAGATCTTGTCCTCGCGCTTCGGCGGCACGCCCTTGACCAGCGCCCAGTAGGTTTTCTTCGTCTCACGCGCCCGGAACGCTTCGGCGAGCTTCATGGCGGCGAGCCTTGTACGGGCGACAACCAGCACACCCGACGTGTCGCGGTCGAGCCGGTGCACCAGACGCGGTTTCTCGCCCTTCTGGTTGCGCCAGGCTTCCAGCATGTCGTCGACATTGCGGGTGACGCCAGAGCCGCCCTGGACCGCCAGGCCGGCCGGCTTGTTGAAGACGAAGACCTTCTGGTCCTCATGGATCAGCATCTTTGCCAAAACGTCGGCGTCGCCCTGGTTGCGGATCGAATGACCGGTGAGCGGGCTTTCACCTTTCTTGTCGACTTCGAGCGGCGGCACTCGGACCGTCTGGCCGGCTTCGACGCGGGTATCGGCCTTCACCCTGCCGCCGTCGACGCGGATCTGACCGGAACGCAGCAGCTTCTGCAGATGACCGAAACCGAGACCGGGGAAATGGCTCTTGAACCAGCGGTCGAGCCGCATGCCCGCCTCGCCGGCGTCCACTGTGATCTGTTCAACGCCTGCCATGATTCCAATCGCCGTTTTGCAGGCATGCAACGGCATTCGCCGGTACCCGCAATCTCACTCGGTTATTCGTTGTCGGTTCCATATTGCAGAACCTGAACTTTCTCCAGCGTAATCAAGCCACTTGTCATGATTGTTTCAAGCACGGGCAGGAAAGCGGCCAATTTTTCCTCGTCATCGACGATCTCGATGACGAGTGGCAGATCCTCCGACAGGCGGAGGATCTTCGTGGTGTGAAGCCGGCTGGAATGGCCGAACCCCATCGCGCCGCGCAGGACGGTCGCGCCGGCGATCTGCATTTCGCGGGCCCTCAGCACGATAACCTCATACAGCGGACGGCCATCTGCCTTGTCGTTTTCGCCGATAAATATGCGCAGCAATTGTGCCTGTGTTGGTATCTTCATTGCCTGGACCCTCTCAGCCGGTTGAGCCGAACTGCAAAGATGTGGCCAAGCCAGACGGCGGCAAGCCAGGCCACCACGGAGATCGCGACATTGAGTCCCGCCGCCACAAGCCTCCCGCCTTGCGCGAGGGTGAGTGTTTCAAGGCTGAAAGCGGAGAAGGTCGTCAGGCCGCCGCAGAAGCCGACCATGAAGAATTGACGTTGCAGCGGACCGGCGAAGACGCGACCATCCGGTCCCGTCAATGTCGCGTAGAAGCCGATGAGGAACGAGCCAACAATGTTGACGAGGAGCGTGCCGAAGGGAAATCCAGCGCCCCACAGGGCAGTGCTCGTCGATGAGGCAAGCGCCCGCAACACACCGCCGATCATGCTGCCCGCGGCTACGGTCGCATAGAGCCGAACCGTTTCGTTGGTTCTGCGACGGCCAATGAGGCGCGCCGCATGCGCTGCCGCGGCAGTGTCCGTCCCGTCGTGGCGGAGCTTCCGCGGGCCGCTCACGGCGCCCCGCCGCCAATCAGAAGACTTCCCGCAGCAAAGCCCAGCGTCACGCCGCCGAGGCTCAGAAAAACCGAAAGCAGCACATTTCCGCCGGCGCGCCGCCATTCGCCCTCGCGCGCCAGCGCCAGCGTCTGCAGGCTGAAGGAAGAAACCGTGGTGTAGCAGCCGAGGCCGCCGGTAACGGTAAAGGCCCAGATGGCGGGCATGCCGTCGCGCGCCACCGCATGCGCAACGACACCGATTGCAAACGCTCCCGAGACGTTGACGGCCATAGTGCCCCAGGGAAAGGTCTCGCCGACCCGGCGGGCGACGAAGCCGGACAGGAAGAAGCGGGCCATTGCACCGATCGCGCCACCAAGGCAGACAAGCAACAGATGATACATCGTGCTCCCTCGCGCCGGTCACACCACGGTGTCAGGCGGCTCCGGCCTTCTTCGGCTTGCTGGAGCCGATCATCTTCCAGTTCTTGTAGAACATGGCATTGATGCGCTCGACGCTGACCGAAACGATGGCGAGAAGAGCGGCGATCAGGCCGGGGAATGGCGATGGCCGGATGATGTCCATGAACACGCAGTAGCGGCGCCCATCATATTCGTTGACCGAGCGGTGCAGCAGCGTGTCGTCGAAAATATAGAGCGGATTGTCGTGCCAGTAGTTCCTGGCGTTGTTGCACTCGACGAAAACCTCGGCCTTCACCGGGAGAAGATTGTAGAGAATGCGCAGGCTGAGCCGCAGCGGTCCGAAATGCCAGGAGGTCGATTCCTTGCCCCTGAACACCGACACGGCGATGGTCTTGATATATTTGAAATCCTTGTTGAATTCGGCGACGTTGTCGATCTTGTGCTTGCCATACCACTGGTAGACATACATGCCGCGCCGGCCGCTGCCGAAATTGGCGTCGATATCGGCGATGATCTCGTCCTTGCGCGCCTTGAAGACGTCGAGAACCTCGTTGACCTCACGCTGATAGTCCGGAGGAAACTGGTCCAGTTTCCAGACACCGCGGTTTCTGTAGCACAGCAGATCGACCAGCAGATTGAAGGGCGAAAGCAGCCAGGTGAAGATGCCGTTGCCGAGAAAATAACCACTGAACAGGGCCCAGTTCTTGTTGTCATTGCGCAACACGTCGACCAGCCCGAGGACAATGAAAATTGTCGTCAGGATGGGAATGAAATAGAAGCCGAGCGCCAGCAGCGGGATCGCTATGGCGAACTTCCGAAGGGTCTTGCGAGATTTTTTTGTCATTTTTCCACGCGCCAGGCGCGATTCCGTTCTGAATATCGTCGGTACGTTTCTGGCCTGTCCGCCAGCCGAAGGCGCATCTTGATAGGGTTTTTTATCCCGCCAGACAACGGCGATCACACCACTGTGCGGTCGGCAGCTACTTTTCCCGCTCGCTGCGCAGCTTCGCCCAATAATCCAGCCGCTTCCTGATATCGCGCTCGAAGCCGCGCTCTGGCGGGTCATAGAATGTCTGCCTTCCCATCTTCTCCGGAAAATAGTCCTGGCCGGAAAAAGCGTCGGGCTCGTCGTGGTCGTAGCGATAGCCGGCGCCGTAATCTTCCTGTTTCATCAGCTTGGTCGGCGCATTGAGAATGTGCTTGGGCGGCAGCAGCGAACCGAATTCCTTCGCCGCCTGTGTGGCGGCCTTGAACGCGGTATAAACTGCATTGGATTTCGGCGCGGTGGCGAGATAGACGGTCGCCTCGGCGAAGGCCAGTTCGCCCTCGGGCGAGCCCAGATAGTCATAGGCGTCCTTGGCGGCGTTAGCGACGACGAGCGCCTGCGGGTCGGCCAGCCCGATATCCTCCATCGCCATGCGCACCAACCGGCGCCCGAGATAAAGCGGATCTTCGCCGGCGTCGAACATGCGGGCGAGATAGTAGAGTGCCGCGTCGGGGTCGGAGCCGCGCACCGATTTGTGCAAGGCGGAGATCAAATTGTAGTGGCCATCCTGTCCCTTGTCGTAGATTGGCGCGCGGCGCTGGACGATGCGCTGCAGGGCTTCGGCGCCGAACACCTCCTTTGATTTCGCTGCGCGCCAGACCTCTTCGGCGAGCGTCAATGCCGCGCGGCCGTCGCCATCGCTCATGCGGATGAGCATCGCCCGCGCGTCTTCATCGAGCGGCAGCGCCCTGCCCTCTGCCTCCTCGGCCCGCGCCAGCAGCTTGGCGATACTGTCCTCGCCGAGTGAGTGAAAGACCAGCACACGCGCGCGCGACAACAGCGCGGCGTTAAGCTCGAAGGACGGATTCTCCGTGGTGGCGCCGACCAGCACGACGGTGCCGTCTTCCATCACGGGCAGAAAACTGTCCTGCTGGGCGCGGTTGAAGCGATGGATCTCGTCGACGAACAGCAGTGTCTGGCGGCCGTTGGAGCGGCGCAGCTTCGCTGCCTCGAACACTTTCTTCAGGTCGGCAACGCCGGAAAACACCGCCGAGATCTGTTCGAAGGCGAGGCTTGTCTCGCCGGCAAGCAGCCGTGCGACCGTGGTCTTGCCGGTGCCGGGCGGGCCCCAGAAGATCATCGAGCCGAGCGAGCCGGAGCCGATCAGCCGCGTCAGCGCGCCGTCGGGTCCGGTCAGATGCTCCTGGCCGACGACCTCGCCGAGATTCTTCGGGCGCAGACGGTCCGCCAGCGGCCTGCCGGGCGGCGTCTTTTCCGGTTCATCGACACTGAACAGATCGGCCATGCAACTTCTTCTGCCTGGAGCCCGATCATGCTGACGTTCGGGCTCAGTAACGCAACACCTGGCGCAGTATCTGCCCGCCGCGCTCGACGGTAAAGCGCCACCAGCGCGTATCCTGCTGGGCTACCTGTTCCAGGGTCGCCGCCTTGTCGATCGTCAGGCCATTGACCTCACGCACGATGTCGCCTGGCTGGAAGCCAAAATCGGCAGCAGGCGAATCGCGGTTGATGTCGACCACGGTGACGCCTTTGACATCGGTGCGCAGACCGAGCCGTTGGGCAAGCCGTGGCGACAGTTCAGCAACCTTGGCACCGGAAAACGGACTGCGGCCGCGCAATGTGAGTTCCGCAGCTTTGGCGCCCTCAGGGGGCCGTTCCAGCGCGATGTCCATCGTCGCCTGCTGACCCTTGCTCAGAACGCCGAAGCTGGCATTCGTACCAATCGACAGCGTCGCCATCCGGTAGTCCAGCGCCCCGACGCTCTCGACCGGCTTGCCATTGAGCGACAGCACTACGTCGCCCGGCTTGAGCCCTGCCTTGGCGGCGGGTCCCGCCTCTTCGACCGAAGAAACCAGCGCGCCGGTCGGTTTGTCGATGCCAAGCGATTCGGCAATCTGCGGCGTCACCGCCTCGAACTCGGCACCGGCATACGGCCGCTCGAAGAAGTCGAGCCCGGCCTTGGCCGCGTCGGCGAAGGCGCGAACCATGTTCGAAGGGATGGCAAAGCCGATGCCGATCGAGCCGCCGCTACGGCTATAGATCGCCGTGTTGATGCCGATCAGCTGCCCTCCCATGTTGACCAGCGCGCCACCGGAATTGCCGGGGTTGATGGCGGCGTCGGTCTGGATGAAGAAGCTGGAATCGGAGACGCCGATATGGCTGCGCGCCACCGCCGAAATGATGCCGCTGGTGGTGGTCTGGCCGACACCGAACGGATTGCCGATCGCCAGCACCAGATCGCCGACCTCGAGCGCGTCGGAATCGCCGATAGCGATCACCGGGAACGGCTTGTCAGAAGAAATCTTGAGCACGGCGAGGTCGAGCGTCTCATCCTTGAGCAGCACCTTGCTGTCGAATTCGCGCCCGTCGGCGGTCGCTACCTTGACCTGGTCGGCGTCCTTGACGACGTGGAAATTGGTGACCACGACACCGGTGGGATCGACCAGCACCCCCGAACCGAGCGAAGACTGCGCGCGCGGCTGCGAGCGGCCGAAGAACTCCTCGAAGAACGGATCGCCGTCGAAGGGCGACGTCACCTTGGCGGTCTGCGAGGCGTAGACATTGACCACGGCCGGCGCCGTCTGCTTGACCAGCGGCGCGAAGGACAGTTGCACCTCCTCGCGGCCGAACGGCACGCGCTTGTCGGGGCCTGAAGTGGCGTTTTCGCCTTCGACGCCATGCAGCAGATCGGTTAGCACGTCGGACAGACCGGGATCTGGCTTGGCCTCCTCCGCCAGCGCGTGCCTGGCCGCCGGCACGACGGCCAACGCCATCAAGGCGCAGATCAGAACAATGGACAGCCGTTTAACGCGCATTCCGAATCCTCCAAGTCGGGCGCCATTGTCCTGACGATTGTGCAAAATGAAAGGCTAAGCCGCTGAAATCCGATTATTTTGGGTAGTCGCCGCAAAAACCGGTGACAAAACCCCTACCAGCCCTGCCCGGTACCTTCGGAAACAGAAAAAGGGGCCCGGAGGCCCCTTTTGAACTTCTCAGAAAAACCAAGCCTTATGCGGCTGCGGCTTCCTCTTCGGTGCCTTCGGCCTCGATGCGGGCGCGATCGCCGGCGCCCTTGGCAGAGGTGTCGCGGTCGACGAATTCGATGACGGCCATTGCGGCATTGTCACCGTGGCGGAAGCCCGCCTTCATGATGCGCAGATAGCCGCCATTGCGGGTGGCGTAGCGCGGCGCGATGGTATCGAACAGGCGCTTGACGACGCCTTCATTGCCGATCTGGGCAATCACCTGGCGGCGAGCGTGCAGGTCGCCGCGCTTGCCGAGCGTCACCAGCTTCTCGACGATCGGACGCAAATCCTTCGCCTTCGGCAGCGTGGTGAGGATCTGCTCGTGCTCGATAAGCGACACGGCAAGGTTGGCAAACATCGACTTGCGATGGCTTATGCTGCGGGCGAACCGGCGGCCTTTAAATCCGTGGCGCATGGCTCTTCTCCTTCATTGCGGGTTCAAGAGGCTCTCTCAAGCCTCAATATTGGTCTTCGTAACGCTTGGCGAGGTCTTCGATGTTTTCCGGCGGCCAGTCCGGCACTTCCATGCCGAGATGCAGGCCCATCGCCGCCAGGACTTCCTTGATCTCGTTCAGCGACTTGCGGCCGAAGTTCGGGGTGCGCAGCATCTCGGCTTCGGTCTTCTGGATCAGGTCGCCGATATAGACGATGTTGTCGTTCTTCAGGCAGTTGGCCGAACGCACCGAAAGCTCGAGCTCGTCGACCTTCTTGAGCAGCGCCGGGTTGAAGGCAAGCTCGGTAACCTGTTCGGCGGCGACTTCCTTCTGCGGCTCGTCGAAATTGACGAACAGGCCGAGCTGGTCCTGCAGGATGCGAGCGGCGAAGGCCACCGCGTCCTCGCCCGAAATCGAACCGTCGGTCTCGATGGTCATGGTCAGCTTGTCATAGTCGAGAACCTGGCCCTCGCGGGTGTTCTCGACCTTGTAGGAGACCTTCTTGACCGGCGAATACAGGCTGTCGACGGGGATCAGCCCGATCGGCGCGTCCTCGGCGCGGTTACGGTCGGCCGGCACATAGCCCTTGCCGGTATCGACGGTGAATTCCATGCGGATTTCAGCGCCTTCATCCAGCGTGCAGATGACGTGGTCGGGATTGAGGATCTCGACGTCGCCGACCGTCTGGATGTCGCCGGCGAGAACCGCGCCCGGTCCCTGCTTGCGGACGACCATGCGCTTGGGGCCGTCGCCTTCCATGCGGATGGCGATTTCCTTGATGTTCAAAACGATGTCGGTCACGTCCTCGCGGACGCCGGCGATGGACGAGAATTCATGCAGAACGCCGTCGATCTGCACGGCGGTTACAGCCGCGCCACGCAGCGAAGACAGAAGCACGCGGCGCAGCGCGTTGCCGAGGGTGAGGCCGAAGCCGCGCTCGAGCGGCTCGGCGACCAGCGTGGTCAGCGTCTTCTTCTTCGACGAGAACTCGATCTTGTTCGGCTTGATCAGTTCTTGCCAATTTTTCTGGATCATAGTGCTTTCCTTCCGTTGTCCCGCCACCATCCAATCGTGGCGGGCGACCTGGAATGCCGTGGAGGAGCGCCCTTGAGGCGCTCGCGCGGCGTTCGGTAAATTCTTTAGACGCGGCGCTTCTTGCGCGGGCGGCAGCCATTGTGCGGGATCGGCGTCACATCACGGATCGAGGTGATGGTGAAGCCGGCAGCCTGCAGCGCGCGCAGCGCCGATTCACGACCGGAGCCGGGTCCACAGACCTCGACCTCGAGCATGCGCATGCCGTGTTCCTGGGCCTTCTTGGCAACATCTTCTGCGGCCATCTGGGCAGCGAACGGGGTCGACTTGCGCGATCCCTTGAAGCCCTGGGCTCCGGCCGACGACCAGGCAATCGAGTTACCCTGCGCGTCGGTGATGGTGATCATCGTGTTGTTGAAGGTCGAATTGACGTGGGCAACGCCCGACGAGATGTTCTTGCGTTCGCGACGGCGAACACGAGCGGCTTCCTTGGCCATGATGGTCCTTTCAGTTGATCTCTACACCGCCGTAATGCCAGCGGCTCCACCAGGGAGAAGGCAGTAGGGGAATATGGCAGTAGGGCAGTATGTCTGCCGTTCCTATTGCCTTACTGCCCTACTCCCTTACTGCCCTAAATTACTTCTTCTTTCCGGCAATCGACTTAGCCGGGCCCTTGCGGGTGCGCGCATTGGTATGCGTGCGCTGACCACGAACCGGCAGCGAGCGGCGGTGACGCAGGCCGCGGTAGCAGCCGAGGTCCATGAGCCGCTTGATATTCATCGAAACTTCGCGGCGCAGGTCGCCCTCGACCTGGTAATCACGATCGATGGTCTCGCGGATCTGCAGCACTTCCGCGTCGGTCAGCTGGTTGACGCGGCGCTCGGCCGGGATGCCGACCTTGTCGACGATCTCCTGGGCGAACTTCTTGCCAATGCCGTGAATGTATTGAAGCGCGATGACGACGCGCTTGTTGGTCGGAATATTGACGCCGGCTATACGAGCCATGTTCTTCTCTTCTCCATATAGGCCGGACGAGCCGGCGCTTCAAGTTGCCCCGCGTCCGGTGGAGGCCGGCCCTTGCGGGAGTTTCCAGTTCAAAGCGGCCTGCCTTGCCCTTGCGGACAAGCAAGCCTCATGCCTGATAGGAAGACGGGCCGCCATACCCCAGCGGACCGCTCCAGTCAAGCGCAATCGTTCGATTCTCTAGCCGGCCGCCTGGCCGACTTTCCGGGTCGTCGCCCTGAGCACCGCCTCGATCTGCTGCGTCACCGCATCGATGTCGGCCATGCCATCGACGCCCCTGAGTTTGCCCTTGGCGTAGTAGTAGCCGATCAGCGGCGAGGTTTTCTTGTAATATTCCCTCAAGCGTTCTTCGAACACCGCTGGACTGTCGTCCTTGCGCACCGGCAGGCCTGCGGCCTTGGCTTCTTCGGCGCGCTTGACGATTCGGCCAACCAGCGCCTTGTCGTCGACAACAAATTCGATGACCGCGTCTAGCTCCAGTCCGCGATCCGACAGCATTTCCTCAACGGCGTCCGCTTGCACCAGAGTTCGGGGATACCCGTCAAGGATGAAGCCGTTTGCGCAATCAGCTTGATCGATGCGCTCGGCCACGATGGCGTTGACGATAGCGTCGGACACCAGTTCGCCAGCGTCCATCACCGCCTTGGCGCGCTTGCCGACTTCGGTGCCAGCCTGGACAGCAGCACGCAGCATGTCCCCCGTGGAAAGCTGTGGGATGCCGTGTCGTTCTACCAGTCTTAGTGCTTGTGTCCCCTTGCCCGCCCCCGGCGGTCCAAGCAATATCAACCTCATCTGGCCTTTTTCCCCCCGCGCAGCTTCGACTTCTTGATCAGGCCCTCATACTGGTGCGCGATCAGGTGACCCTGAATCTGCGCCACCGTATCGAGCGTTACACTGACCACGATCAGGAGCGAAGTGCCACCAAGGTAGAACGGTACGCCAGTCGCTGAAATCAGGAACTCGGGCAGCAGACACACCAGCACCAGATAAATGGCGCCGACGACGGTGATGCGGGTGAGCACATAGTCAATATAGTCCGCAGTGCGCTCGCCCGGACGATAGCCCGGGATGAAGCCCGAATGCTTCTTGAGCTGGTCGGCGGTGTCCTTCGGATTGAAGACGATCGCCGTATAGAAGAAGGCGAAGAACACGATCATCGCCGCGTAGAAGGCCATATAGAGCGGCTGGCCGTGGCCGAGCGCCGCCAGGATGGTGCTGGCCCATGCAGGCATATTGGTGGTCTGCGAGAAGCCGGCAACCGTTGCCGGAAGCAGCAGCAGCGACGAGGCGAAGATCGGCGGAATGACGCCGGAGGTGTTAAGCTTCAGCGGCAGATGCGAGGTATCGCCCTGGAACATGCGATTGCCGACCTGGCGCTTGGGATACTGGATCAGCAGGCGGCGCTGGGCGCGCTCGAAGAAGACGATCAGCGCGATGACGATGATGGCCAGCACGATGATCGCCAGGATCAGGCCGGTCGACAAGGCGCCGGTGCGGCCAAGCTCCAGCGTGCCGGAGATGGCGCGCGGCAGGCCGGCGACGATGCCGGAGAAGATGATCAGCGAAATGCCGTTGCCGATGCCGCGAGCAGTGATCTGCTCGCCAAGCCACATCAGGAACATGGTGCCGCCGACCAGCGTGACGACGGTAGAGATGCGGAAGAACATGCCGGGATCGTTGACGATGCCGTTGCCGCCCTCAAGCCCGACCGAAATGCCGTACGCCTGAACCAGCGCCAGAAGCACGGTGCCGTAGCGCGTGTACTGGTTGATGATCTTGCGGCCCTGCTCGCCTTCCTTCTTCAGCGCTTCCAGCGACGGAATGACCGAGGTCATCAGCTGCATGATGATGGAGGCCGAGATATAGGGCATGATGCCGAGGGCAAAGATCGCCATGCGCTGCACGGCGCCGCCGGCGAACATGTTGAACATGCCGAGCACGCCCTTGCTCTGCGACGAGAAGGCCTGGGCGAAAGCGTCGGGATTGATGCCGGGCAGCGGGATATAGGTGCCAAGGCGGTAGACGAGCAGCGCGCCGATGGTGAACCAGATGCGCTTCTTCAGATCCTCGGCTTTGGCGAAGGCCGAAAAATTCAGATTCGAGGCTAGTTGTTCAGCAGCCGAAGCCATGCCTGATTCTCCGCTTGGTCACGCTCGATGCCCGCAGCTCAGGCGGCGCGTGTCACCGAAGCTCACGAGATAAGCTCCGGACTGCAAACATGCAAGCGGCCGCGTTGATGCGGCCGCCACATCTGTCAGATCAAAGCACGACCGCAGGCAAAACCGAATTCCACCTTTGCCGGCCGTGCTTCAAATTGCCGTTACTCGGCGGCTGCCTTCTCAGGCCGCTTCACCGAGCCGCCGGCCTTTTCGATCTTCTCGATCGCGGCCTTGGAGGCTCCGGCCACTTCGAAGGCAAGCTTGGCCTTGATGTCGCCGTCTGAAAGGATGCGCACGCCGTCCTTGACGCGACGGATGACACCTGCCGCAACCAGCGCCTCGGCTGTTACAACTGTCTTAGCGTCGAGCTTCTTGGCATCGAGCGCCGCCTGGATGCGGGCCAGCGACACGACGGTGAAGCTCTTGGCGAAGATATTGTTGAAGCCGCGCTTCGGCAGGCGGCGGTAGAGCGGCATCTGGCCACCCTCGAAGCCGTTGACGGCGACGCCGGAGCGCGCCTTCTGGCCCTTGACGCCGCGACCGGCGGTCTTGCCCGAACCGGAACCGATGCCACGGCCGAGACGCTTCTTGGAGTGCGTCGCGCCGTCCTTGTCACGCAGATCATTGAGTTTCATCTGGGTTCTCCTGCGCTCTGGCTCAGCCCTCGTCCACGACGCGGACGAGATGCTGGACGGCAGCGATCATGCCGCGCACCGAGGGCGTATCCTCCAGCGTGCGCTGCTTGTGCATCTTGTTGAGGCCGAGGCCGACCAGCGTTGCGCGCTGCTCCTTCGGCCGGCGGATCGGCGAACCGATCTGCTCGACGGTGATGGTCTTGGTTGCTTTCTTGGCCATGGTCAGATCCCTGGTCAGCGTCGACTATTCTTCAGCCGCAACGGCGGTGCCGCGGCGGGCCTGAAGGGTCGAATACTTGATGCCGCGCGCGGCAGCCACATCCTTCGGATGCATCTGGCTCTTCAGCGCGTCGAAAGTGGCGCGAACCATGTTGTAGGGGTTCGAAGAACCCATCGACTTGGCGACCACGTCATGCATGCCGAGCGTCTCGAAAACGGCGCGCATCGGGCCGCCGGCGATGATGCCGGTACCTTGCTTGGCGGCGCGCAGCAGAACGCGTCCCGCGCCCCAGCGTCCCTCGACGTCGTGGTGCAGCGTGCGGCCTGAGCGCAGCGGCACGAAGATCATGTCGCGCTTGGCCGATTCGGTCGCCTTGCGGATCGCCTCCGGCACTTCGCGCGCCTTGCCGTGGCCGAAGCCGACGCGGCCCTTCTGGTCGCCGACGACGACAAGTGCCGCAAAGCCGAAGCGCCGGCCGCCCTTGACGACTTTGGCGACACGGTTGATGTGGACGAGCTTGTCGACCATGCCGTCGTCGCGCTCTTCGCGATCACGGCCGCGGCCGCCATCCCTACGTTCCTGTGCCATATCCTGTTCCTTGTTTTTTTCCGGAAGCACGGTTGATGATGATATCCGGCACCTCTGCGGGTCGCCGGGGCGAAAACTCTTTTTTCCTTCGCATGATCTTATCCGAAAAGTCTGCAACTTTTCGGGATCAGGCTCTAGAAGCTCAGACCACCTTCACGGGCAGCCTCGGCCAGCGCCTTGACGCGGCCGTGGTAGATATAGGCGCCGCGGTCGAAGACGACTTCCTTGACGCCGGCCTTCGAGGCGCGTTCGGCGATCAGCTTTCCGATGGCAGCTGCAGCCGCGGTGTCGGCGCCGGTCTTGAGCGAGCCCTTGAGCTCCTTCTCGAGCGTCGAAGCAGCCGCGATGGTGTGGCCCTTGGCGTCGTCGATCACCTGGACATAGATGTTCTTCGACGTGCGATGGACCGACAAGCGCGGACGATCGCCGGCAACCTTCTTGATCTGGCGGCGGACGCGCTGGGCGCGGCGTTGGGTGGATTCTTTCGAGCCCATGATATCAGTTCCTTGCCTTCAAAAAACGGGGGCAACCATATGCGGTAGGACGAGCCTCCCGCGACCGCTCCCCGCGGCGTTAAAATTACTTCTTCTTGCCTTCCTTGCGGACGATCTTCTCGCCAGCATAGCGAACGCCCTTGCCCTTGTAGGGCTCGGGGCTACGATACTCGCGGATCTCGGCGGCGACCTGGCCGACCTGCTGCTTGTCGATGCCGGTCACCGTGATTTCCGTCGGCTTCGGCACCGAAATCGTCACGCCCTGCGGCGTCTCGTAGACGACGTCATGGCTGAAGCCGAGCGCCAGCTGCAGGTTCTTGCCTTGCATGGCGGCACGATAGCCGACGCCGGTGATCTCGAGCTTCTTTTCGAAGCCGTCCTTGACGCCCTGCAGGATGTTGACGATCTGCGTGCGTGACATGCCCCACTTGGAACGGGCAGTCTTGGTCTGGTCGCGCGGCTGGACAGCGATCTCGCTGCCTTCCATCTTGACCAGCACTTCGTCGTTCACCACGAACTTCAGCTCGCCCTTCGGACCCTTCGCCGTCACGGTCTGGCCGTTGACGGTCGCGGTCACGCCCTGCGGCAGCGAAACGGGTTTCTTTCCAATACGAGACATTTTGTTGTCCTCGTCACTTCTCTTGTTTCAGGTCTCGGCTTTCGGGACTAGATCCCGAAAACCTGTTTCCAACCGGGTCACATACCAGATCAGAAGATCTGGCAGAGGATTTCCCCGCCGACATTCTGTTCACGCGCTTCGTGGTCGGCCATCACGCCCTTCGGCGTCGAAAGGATGGCGATGCCGAGGCCGTTGGCGACGTGCGGTATCGACTTGGCCGAAACGTAGACGCGGCGGCCGGGCTTCGAGACCCGAGCGATTTCGCGCACCACCGGCGCACCATCGAAATACTTCAGCTCGATCTCGATTTCGGACTTGCCGTTGTCGAAGTCGGTCTGGCTGTAGTCGCGGATATAGCCTTCCGCCTTCAGCACGTCGAGGACGCGGGTACGCAGGCGCGAGGCCGGCGTCGAAACGCTCGACTTCTTGCGGCCATACGCGTTGCGGATGCGGGTCAGCATATCGCCGAGAGGATCGCTCAATGACATGTTATGTCCTCCTTACCAGCTCGACTTGACCAGGCCCGGGATCTGGCCGTTATTGCCGAGATCACGAAGCGCGATACGCGATACTTTGAGCTTGCGATAATAGGCACGCGGACGTCCGGTGACTTCGCAGCGGTTGCGAATGCGGGTCTTGGCCGAGTTGCGCGGCAGCGCCGAAAGCTTCAGCTGGGCGCGGAAGCGCTCTTCCATCGGCTTGGACTGATCCATGATGATCGCCTTGAGCACCTTGCGCTTGGCAGCGAACTGGTCCGCAAGCTTGCGGCGCCTGTTGTTCTTCTCGACTGAGCTGGTCTTTGCCATTTCAGATTTTCCTTTTCTCGCTGCCGTTACTGGCGGAAGGGGAAGTTGAAGGCCTTGAGCAATGCCCTGGCTTCGTCGTCCGTCTTCGCAGTCGTACAAACGATGACGTCCATGCCCCAGATCTGATCAACCTTGTCGTAGTTGATCTCCGGAAACACGATGTGTTCCTTGATGCCCATGGCATAGTTGCCACGGCCATCGAAGCTCTTCGGATTAAGTCCGCGAAAGTCGCGGACGCGCGGCAGTGCGATGTTCACGAGGCGGTCGAGGAACTCGTACATGCGTTCCTTGCGTAGCGTGACCTTGGCGCCGATCGGCATCTTCTCGCGGACCTTGAAGCCGGCGATCGAATTGCGGGCGCGGGTGACAACGGCCTTCTGGCCGGCGATCATCGCAAGGTCTTCCGCCGCGATCGAAGGCTTCTTCGAATCGCCGGTCGCCTCGCCGACGCCCATGTTCAGCACGATCTTGTCGATGCGCGGAACCTGCATCTCGTTCTCGTAGCCGAACTGCTCCTGCAGCGCCTTGCGGATGGTCTCGTTGTAGACCTGCTTGAGGCGCGGCGTGTTCTGGGCAGTTGCCTGCTTGGTTTGAGCCTTAGCCATTGATGACTTCTCCCGAGCGCTTGGCGACGCGCACCTTCTTGCCGTCCTTCTGGAAGATGAAGCCGACGCGGGTCGGCTTGCCATCCTTGGGGTCGGCCAGCGCGATGTTCGACAGCTGGATCGGCGCTTCCTTGGTGATGATCCCGCCCTCTTGGGACTGGGACTGCTTCTGGTGACGACGGATCAGGTTGACGCCGCGCACCAGCGCGGTGTCATCCTTCGGCTGTACCGAAAGGACTTCGCCCGAACGGCCCTTGTCCTTGCCGGCCAGCACGACGACCTTGTCGCCTTTTCTAATCTTTTGCATTGGTCCGGCTCCTTACAGCACTTCAGGCGCGAGCGAGATGATCTTCATGTGGTTCTTGGCGCGGAGTTCGCGCGGAACCGGTCCGAAGATACGCGTGCCGATCGGCTCTTTCTTGTTGTCGACGAGAACGGCTGCGTTCTTGTCGAAACGGATCACGCTGCCGTCCGGGCGGCGGATGTCCTTGGCCGTGCGAACCACGACCGCCTTCATCACATCGCCCTTCTTGACGCGGCCGCGCGGGATGGCTTCCTTGATCGACACCACGATGATGTCGCCCACGGAAGCGTATTTCCGCTTCGAGCCGCCCAGCACCTTGATGCACATGACACGACGGGCACCGGAATTATCCGCGACGTCGAGGTTTGTTTGCATCTGAATCATGACTGGCCGCCTTCTTCTTTTCTAACGGGACGGGTCTCTCACCCCTCCCCGGTCTGTCCAAAATTCGTTTCGTTGGCCCTGATCAGGCCTGGTCCGAAGACACCACGACCCAGCGCTTGTCCTTGGAAATCGGCTTCGATTCCTGGATGAACACCTGATCGCCGACCTTGTGGGCGTTGTTCTCGTCGTGCGCCTTGTACTTCTTGGTCATGCGCACGGTCTTCTTCATCACGGGATGCGTGAAGCGCCGTTCGACCTTGACGACAACCGTCTTCTCGTTCTTGTCGCTGACGACGGTGCCCTGCAGAATGCGCTTTGGCATGGTTTTCGTCCTTAAGCCTTCTTGGCCGCGGACTTTTCCGCAGCGATGGTCTTGATACGCGCAATGTCCTTGCGGACCTGCCTCACGCGCGCGGTCTTCTCAAGCTGGCCGGTGGCCTTCTGGAAGCGCAGGTTGAACTGCTCCTTCTTCAGGCTGGCCAGGTCGTCGGTCAGCTGGTCCTGGGTCTTGGTCCGGATGTCTTCGGCTTTCATGATCAGCCCGTCCTTATTCTGCGATGCGCTGTACGAAGCGCGTCCTGACCGAGAGCTTGGCCGCGCCGAGACGCAGCGCCTCACGGGCGGTTTCCTCGTTGACGCCGTCGATCTCGAACATGATGCGGCCCGGCTTGACGCGTGCCGCCCAGTAGTCGACCGCGCCCTTGCCCTTACCCATACGGACTTCGGTCGGCTTCGACGTCACCGGCACGTCCGGGAAGATACGGATCCACACGCGGCCGGCACGCTTCATCTCGCGGGTGATCGCGCGGCGGGCCGCCTCGATCTCACGCGCGGTGACGCGGTTCGGCTCAAGCGCCTTCAGCCCGAAACCACCGAAATCCAGGTTGGTGCCGCCCTTGGCGGTACCGTGGATGCGGCCCTTGAACTGCTTGCGGAACTTTGTGCGCTTTGGCTGCAGCATCGTTCTAACTCCAAATTCCTAAATGTCTTACGCGTTTTCGCGACGGCGACCGCGTTCGCGCTCACCACCACCGCCATGCGCATGATCGCCCTCGGTGGCGCGGCGCTCCGAAGCCATCGGGTCGTGCTCGAGGATCTCGCCCTTGAACACCCAGACCTTGACGCCGCAGATGCCGTAGGCCGTATTCGCCTCGGCCGTGCCGTAGTCGACGTCGGCACGCAGCGTATGCAGCGGCACGCGGCCTTCACGATACCATTCCATGCGCGCGATCTCGGCGCCGCCGAGACGGCCGGCGCAGTTGATGCGGATGCCTTCGGCACCGAGGCGCATCGCCGACTGCACGGCACGCTTCATGGCGCGGCGGAACGCGATGCGGCGCTCGAGCTGCTGGGCGATCGACTGGGCGACCAAGGTCGCGTCGATCTCCGGCTTGCGCACTTCGACGATGTTCAGATGCGTCTCGGACTTGGTCATCTCCATCAGCTTCTTGCGAAGCTTCTCGATGTCGGCGCCCTTCTTGCCGATGATCAGGCCCGGACGCGCCGCATGGATGGTGACGCGGCACTTCTTGTGCGGACGCTCGATCACGACCTTCGAGATCGCAGCCTGCTTGAGTTCCTTCTCAAGATATTTGCGGATCTTGATGTCCTCGTGCAGCAGCTTGCCGTACTCGCCGGTGTTCGCGAACCAGCGCGAATCCCAGGTGCGGTTGATGCCGAGACGCAGACCGATCGGATTGACTTTCTGGCCCATTATGCGGCCTCCCCTTTTTCTTCGACTTCACGAACGACGATCGTGAGGTGCGAGAACGGCTTCTCGATACGGCTGGCGCGCCCACGGCCACGGGCATGGAACCGCTTCATGACGATCGACTTGCCGACATAGGCTTCCGCCACGATCAGCGCATCGACGTCGAGGTCGTGGTTGTTTTCCGCGTTGGCGATCGCCGATTCCAGCGTCTTCTTGACCGTGCCGGAAATCCGCTTGGCCGAGAATTCGAGGTCGGAAAGCGCTGTCGCGACCTTCTTGCCGCGGATCAACGCGGCAACCAGGTTCAGCTTCTGCGGGCTGATACGGATCGTGCGCAACACGGCGCGCGCTTCGTTGTCAGCAAGCCTGCGCGGAGCTTTGGCCTTGCCCATGATTATTTCCTCTTCGCCTTCTTATCCGCGCCGTGACCGTAATAGGTCCGGGTCGGAGCGAATTCACCGAACTTGTGACCGACCATGTCCTCGTTCACCGAGACGGGAACGTGCTTCTGGCCGTTGTAGACACCGAAGGTGAAGCCGACGAACTGCGGCAGGATGGTGGAGCGACGGCTCCACATCTTGATCACCTCATTGCGACCACCTTCACGAACCTTGTCCACCTTCTTCAGAAGGTAGCCGTCGATGAAGGGGCCTTTCCAAATCGAACGAGTCACTTGGCGTTACCTCTTCTTAGCTCTTGCGCTGATGGCGCGAGCGCAGGATGAACTTGTCGGTCGCCTTGTTGGACCGCGTCTTCTTGCCCTTGGTCGGCTTGCCCCAGGGCGAAACCGGATGGCGGCCACCCGAGGTGCGGCCTTCGCCGCCGCCATGTGGATGGTCGACCGGGTTCATGGTCACGCCGCGATTGTGCGGACGTTTGCCGCGCCACACGGTGCGGCCTGCCTTGCCGTCATTGATGTTGCCGTGGTCCGGGTTAGACACGGCGCCGACAGTGGCCATGCAGGAGCCGTGGACGACACGCTGCTCGCCCGAATTGAGGCGCAGGATCGCCATGCCCTGGTCGCGGCCGACGAGCTGGCCATAACCGCCGGCCGAACGGGCGACCTGAGCGCCCTTGCCGGGCTTCAGCTCGATATTGTGGACGATCGTGCCGACCGGCATCGAAGCCAGCGGCATCGCGTTGCCCGGCTTCACGTCGACCGATTCACCGGCCACGATCTTGTCGCCGGGAGCCAGACGCTGCGGGGCGATGATGTAGGACAGCTCGCCATCGTCATACTTGATCAGCGCGATGAAGGCGGTGCGGTTCGGATCGTACTCGATACGCTCGACCGTGCCGACGACGTCGAACTTGCGGCGCTTGAAGTCGATGATACGGTAGGTGCGCTTGTGACCGCCGCCGATGAAGCGGGCCGTGATGCGGCCGTAATTGTTGCGGCCGCCCGACTTGGTCAGGCCTTCGGTCAGGCCCTTGACGGGCTTGCCCTTGTAGAGGCCCGAGCGGTCGACGATGACCAGCTGACGGGTGCTCGGCGTTACCGGGTTGAATTTTTTCAGTGCCATTGTTCTGTCCTCGCGACCTTGCTCAGAGACCCGTCGCGACGTCGATCGACTGGCCTTCGGCCAGCGTCACAACCGCCTTCTTGACGTCGCTCTGGCGGCCGATCGTGCCGCGGAAGCGCTTGATCTTGCCCTTGCGGACAAGCGTGTTCACGGCCATCACCTTGACGCCGAACAGCGCTTCGACGGCGGCCTTGATTTCCGGCTTCGACGCCTTCTTGGCGACATTGAAGACGACCTGGTTCTGCTCGGAAGCCATGGTCGACTTTTCGGTGATCGCCGGCGAGACGATCACGTCGTAATGACGAAGGTCGGTCATTTGAAGCGCTCCTCGAGAGCCTCGACGGCGGCCTTGGAAAGGACCAGCGTGCCGCGGCGCAGAATGTCGTAGACGTTGATGCCCTGGATGGGCAGCACGTCGATGTTCGGGATGTTGGTCGCCGCCAGCTTGAAATTCTTGTCAAGCTCGGCGCCGCCGATCACCAGGGCGTTGCTCAGGCCCAGCGTCGCGAAATTCGCGATCAGCGCCTTGGTCTTGGCCTCGGTCAGCTTCAGCTCGTCGATGATGATGATCGACGCGCTCTTGGCCTTGGCCGAAAGCGCATGCTTGAGGCCGAGTGCACGCACCTTCTTCGGCAGATCGTGCTCGTGGCTGCGAACGACCGGGCCATGGGCCTTGCCGCCGCCGCGGAACTGCGGAGCGCGAGCCGAATGGTGACGGGCGCGGCCGGTACCCTTCTGCTTGTACATCTTGGCGCCGGTGCGGGCGATTTCCGCGCGACCCTTGGCCTTGTGGGTGCCCTGCTGCTTCTTGGCAAGCTGCCAGCGCACGACGCGCTGCAGGATGTCCTCGCGCGGATCGAGGCCGAAAATCTCTTCGGAGAGCTTCAGCTTGCCGGCGTCCTTGCCGCCAAGCGTTGTAATCTTGAGGTCCATTATTCCGCTCCCTCTGTGGCCGGCGCCTCGTTCGTGGCGGCACCGTCAGTCGCAACGGCGCGGATCGCGGCGGGCTTCGGCGCATTGGCCGGAAGCGCCACCTTGGCCGCGTCGCGGACCAGGATCCATGCACCCTTCGAACCCGGGACCGCACCGCGGATCAGGATCAGGCCGCGATCGGCGTCGGTCGAGACGACCTCGACATTCTGCGTGGTGACGCGGGTGTCGCCCATGTGGCCGGCCATATGCTTGCCCTTGAACACCTTGCCCGGATCCTGGCGCTGGCCGGTCGAGCCGTGTGTACGGTGCGACACCGAGTTGCCGTGCGTCGCGCGGCCGCCACCCATGTGGTGCCGCTTGATGACGCCCTGGAAACCCTTGCCGATCGTGGTTCCCGTCACATCGACCTTCTGGCCGACGACGAAGTGCTCGACGGTGATCTCGGCGCCAACATCGATCATGTTGTCGGCGGAGACGCGGAACTCGGCAACCTTGGCCTTGGGCTCGACGGAAGCGGTCGCGAAATGGCCGCGCATCGCCTTCGACGTGTTCTTCACCTTGGCAAGGCCAACGCCGAGCTGGACGGCGGTATAGCCGTTCTTCTCCTGCGTGCGCTGCGCCACGACCTGGCAGTTCTCCATCTGGAGAACAGTGACGGGAACATGTTCCCCGGCATCGTTGTAGATGCGGGTCATTCCCACCTTCTTTGCAATCACACCTGAACGCATCGGTTCAATTCCTTTAGAGTTCCCTGTCGGGGCTGTCGCCCCTCCACGCCTCTTGTTCCTTCAGAGTTGCGGGTCGCCCCGCTGACCTCTGGTTCCTTAGAGCTTGATCTCGACGTCGACACCGGCGGCCAGGTCGAGCTTCATCAAAGCATCGACCGTCTGCGGGGTCGGGTCGACGATGTCGAGCAGACGCTTGTGCGTGCGCATCTCGAACTGCTCGCGGCTCTTCTTGTCGACGTGAGGCGACCGGTTGACCGTGAACTTTTCGATCCGCGTCGGCAGCGGAATGGGGCCGCGGACGTTGGCGCCGGTGCGCTTGGCGGTCGACACGATTTCCCGTGTCGAGGCGTCGAGCACCCGGTGATCAAACGCCTTCAGGCGGATGCGGATATTCTGTCCGTTCATGCGTCACTTCCTTGTTCTGGCGCGGCGCGGGCAGCGCCCGCGACAGATCGGTTTAAGTCCAAATTACTCTTTGATGGTGACGACGATGCCGGCACCGACGGTGCGGCCGCCTTCACGGATGGCGAAGCGCAGCTTCTCTTCCATGGCGATCGGCACGATCAGCTCGACATCGACGGTGATGTTGTCGCCCGGCATCACCATCTCGGTGCCTTCCGGCAGCGACACGATGCCGGTCACGTCCGTCGTGCGGAAATAGAACTGCGGACGGTAGTTGGTGAAGAACGGCGTGTGGCGGCCGCCCTCGTCCTTGGTCAGGATGTAGGCTTCGGCAACGAACTTCTTGTGCGGCTTGACGGTGCCGGGCTTGGCCAGGACCTGGCCGCGCTCGACGCCCTCACGGTCGACACCGCGCAACAGCGCGCCGATGTTGTCGCCGGCCTGGCCCTGGTCGAGCAGCTTGCGGAACATCTCGACGCCCGTGCAGGTCGTCTTGGTGGTCGGACGGATGCCGACGATCTCCAGCTCCTCGCCGACCTTGACCACGCCGCGCTCGACGCGGCCGGTCACAACCGTGCCGCGGCCCGAGATCGAGAACACGTCCTCGATCGGCATCAGGAACGGCTTGTCGAGCGGACGCACCGGCGTCGGAATGTAGGCATCGACCGCAGCCATCAGTTCGCGGATGGCGTCCTCGCCGATCTTCTTGTCGGAATCTTCAAGTGCGGCAAGCGCCGAACCCTTGACGATCGGAATGTCATCGCCGGGGAACTCGTTCTTGGTCAAAAGCTCACGCACCTCGAGCTCGACCAGCTCGAGCAGCTCGGCGTCGTCGACCTGGTCGACCTTGTTCAAGAACACCACGATCGAGGGCACGCCGACCTGGCGGGCGAGCAGGATGTGCTCACGCGTCTGCGGCATCGGGCCGTCGGCGGCCGACACCACCAGGATCGCGCCGTCCATCTGCGCGGCACCGGTGATCATGTTCTTCACATAGTCGGCGTGGCCGGGGCAGTCGACATGGGCATAGTGGCGGTTGGCGGTCTCGTATTCGACGTGCGCCGTCGAAATGGTGATGCCGCGGGCCTTCTCTTCGGGCGCCGCATCGATCTGGTCGTAGCGCTTGTATTCGCCAAAATACTTGGTGATCGCCGCCGTCAGCGACGTCTTGCCATGGTCGACGTGACCAATCGTGCCAATGTTCACATGAGGCTTAGTGCGCTCGAATTTACCTTTTGCCATGTGATCTCTCCATTCCTGCCAGCCCGTGCGGGCCTTGAATTAAGTTACTGATGCAACTCGTTTCGAGTTACGCGTATTTCTTCTGGACTTCCTGGGCGACCGCGGTCGGGACCGGCTCGTAGTGGTCGAACTGCATCGTGTAGGCCGCGCGGCCCTGGCTCATGGAGCGAAGGTTGTCCACGTATTTGAACATGTTGGCGAGCGGCACCATCGCGTTGATGACCACAGCCACGCCACGGGCTTCCTGGCCCTGGATCTGGCCGCGACGGCCGTTCAGGTCGCCGATAACGCTGCCGACGTAATCTTCCGGCGTCACCACTTCGACCTTCATGATCGGCTCGAGCAACTGCACGCCAAGCTTGGGCGCTGCTTCACGGAAGCAGGCGCGGCCGGCGATTTCGAAGGCCAGAACCGACGAGTCCACGTCGTGGTAGGCGCCATCGATCAGCGTCGCCTTGACGCCGATCATCGGGAAGCCGGCGAACGGGCCCGAGGTCATGACGCTGTTGATGCCCTTTTCGACACCGGGGATGTATTCCTTCGGCACAGCGCCGCCGACGATCTTGGTTTCGAACTCGAATTCGCTGCTTTCCGGATTCGGCTCGAACAGTATCTTGACGCGGGCGAACTGGCCGGTACCGCCGGTCTGCTTCTTGTGCGTGTAGTCCTGCTCGTGCTTGCGGGTGATCGTCTCGCGGTAGGCCACCTGCGGCGCGCCGACATTGGCCTCGACCTTGAACTCGCGGCGCATGCGGTCGACGATGATGTCGAGGTGAAGCTCGCCCATGCCGGAAATGATCGTCTGGCCCGATTCCTCGTCGGTCTTGACGCGGAAGGACGGATCCTCGGCGGCCAGGCGGTGAAGGGCGAGACCCATCTTTTCCTGGTCGTTCTTGGTCTTCGGCTCGATGGCGATCTGGATGACCGGATCGGGGAATTCCATGCGCTCGAGGATGACCGGATGCAGCGGATCACTGAGCGTGTCGCCGGTGGTGGTGTCCTTGAGACCAGCGAGGGCGACGATGTCGCCGGCAAACGCCTCTTCCACGTCGGCGCGCGAATTCGCATGCATCTGCAACATGCGGCCGATGCGCTCTTTCTTGCCCTTCACGGTGTTGTCGACCGAGATGCCCTTGGTGAGCTTGCCCGAATAGATGCGGGCAAAGGTGAGCGAACCGACGAACGGGTCGTTCATGATCTTGAAGGCAAGCATCGACAGCGGCTCGTTGTCGTCTGCATGACGCTCGATCTCGGCGTCGGTCTTGGCGTCGACGCCCTTGATGGCCGGGACATCGGCCGGCGACGGCAGATATTCGACGACGGCGTCGAGCAGCGGCTGCACGCCCTTGTTCTTGAAGGCCGAGCCGCAGAACATCGGATAGAACTTCACCGCGATCGTGCCCTTGCGGATGAGCGCACGGATCTCGTCGTTGCTCGGCATCTTGCCTTCGAGGTAATTCTCGAGCGCCGTCTCGTCCATTTCGACGGCGGCCTCGATCATCTTCTCGCGGTATTCTTCGGCACGAGCCTTGAGGTCGGCAGGGATCTCGACGATGTCCCAGGCAGCGCCCAGCGTCTCGTCGCGCCAGACCAGCGCGTTCATCTCGACGAGGTCGACGACACCCTTGAACTCGGTCTCGGCGCCGATCGGCAGCTGCATGACGACGGCATGCGCACCTAGGCGCGAACCGATCATCTCGACCGAGCGGTAAAAGTCGGCGCCGATCTTGTCCATCTTGTTGCAGAAGATCATGCGCGGCACGCGGTACTTGTCAGCCTGACGCCAGACGGTTTCCGTCTGCGGCTCGACACCGGCATTGGCGTCGAGCAGCGCGATGGCGCCGTCAAGCACGCGCAGCGAACGCTCGACCTCAATGGTGAAGTCGACGTGGCCGGGGGTGTCGATGATGTTGAAGCGGTGCATCTTGCCGTCGCGACCCTTCCAGAAGGTCGTGGTCGCGGCGGACGTGATGGTAATGCCGCGCTCCTGCTCCTGCTCCATCCAATCCATGGTCGCAGCGCCGTCGTGGACTTCCCCGATCTTGTGCGACTTGCCCGTGTAATAGAGGACGCGCTCGGTGGTCGTCGTCTTGCCGGCGTCGATATGCGCCATGATACCGAAATTGCGGTAGTCTTCGATTTTATATTCGCGGGCCATGGGAGGTGCCTCTTCAGTCTCGTTCGCGCTTTACCAGCGGTAGTGCGCGAAAGCGCGGTTGGCTTCTGCCATCTTGTGGGTGTCTTCACGCTTCTTGACGGCGGTGCCGCGGTTGTTGGCCGCATCCATCAGCTCGCCGGAGAGGCGGTCGACCATAGTGGTCTCGTTGCGGTTGCGGGCGGCGGCGATCAGCCAGCGGATGGCCAATGCCTGACGGCGCTCGGGGCGCACGTCGACCGGAACCTGGTAGGTGGCGCCGCCGACGCGGCGCGAACGCACTTCCACATGCGGCGCGACATTGTCGAGCGCCTGATGGAAGACGGTGACCGGCTCCTGCTTGGTCTTGGACTGAACCTGGTCGAGCGCGCCGTAGACGATGGTCTCGGCAACCGACTTCTTGCCGTCATACATGACGGCGTTCATGAACTTGGTGACGATCAGATCGCCGAACTTCGGGTCCGGATTGATCTCACGCTTTTCTGCACTGTGACGACGGGACATTTTTTCTCTGCCTCAATTCTACGCGGTGGCCTGGATCCCGGATCGTCGCTTGACGCCGCCCGGAACGACCTTGGCTACGCTTCGGTCACTTCGGACGCTTGGCGCCGTATTTCGAACGGCGCTGCTTGCGGTTCTTCACGCCTTGCGTGTCGAGCACGCCGCGGATGATGTGGTAACGGACGCCCGGAAGATCCTTGACGCGGCCGCCGCGGATCATCACCACCGAGTGCTCCTGAAGGTTGTGGCCTTCGCCGGGGATGTAACCGATCACTTCAAAACCATTGGTCAGGCGGATCTTGGCCACCTTGCGCAGCGCCGAGTTCGGCTTCTTCGGCGTCGTGGTGTAGACGCGCGTGCAGACGCCCCGCTTCTGCGGGTTCTGCTGCATGGCCGGGACCTTGTTGCGCTTCACCGGCGCAATGCGCGGCTTGCGGATCAGCTGGTTGACGGTAGGCATTAAACCCTCTTGTCTCTCAATTCCGTATCTCGCCCGGTCAGGGCCGCTCAAAGCGTCACTTCCATACGCAAATTCGGGCCACAAACCGCGCCTCGCGGTCTTGCCCGAACAAATGGCAGAGGAAGCGGAAGCCGCTTCATGCACGCCGGAAATGTCTTTTCGCTCGTAAAACGAACCCTGTTTGAGGCAAACTCCAAAGCGTGTCGCTTCGGAAGCAAGAGCCTCACATCGGTTCTGACTGGGCGGCTTCTACTCGTATGACCACTGTCCGTCAACCCCGGAGCGGCAAATATTGCGCTGAACCCGAGGCGTGGCAGCCATGCGAAAAGCGCATGTAATTTTCTTGCGCCGTTTTTCAAGAGGAAGCCAGAAAGTGACCGGCTTGCGGCTGTTTCCAGGCCGTGCTTCGTGCGAAAAGGCGGCATGAGCAGCCCAAACCCCCTCGCCCGGAGGTACGAACCCGTGAATGACAATGAGGAGCGCCCGGTCACCATTATTACCGGCCGGGTGTGGAAGCGCAAAGGCGGCAAGGCGGAAGGCGTGCATGTGATGCTGGTCGCGCCGGACGACGATTCGGCGGTGCGCCGCGCTCTCGAATCGCTTGCCGCGGAAGGTTATGCCGAGGCAGAGCTCGACCAGATCGGCGACATGGACGGCGTGCCCGACGAGGAGCCGCATCTGTCCGCCTATCAGGGCGCGCTCGAAGGCGAAGTGTCGATCGTGACGTTCGATGTGCCGATCTGAAGAGATCTGAATCGCGGTCGATCTTGCGGGCCGGCGACAAAGCCCGGCGACTTGCCCGGCACAAGTTCTCTGCTAAGAAGCGACCTCTGGCAAAACCAAGCACACTCAACCTGCGGAGCTCCCATGTCCTCTAATCCCATCAAGCTCGGCATCGTCGGCGTGGGGAAGATCGTCCGTGACCAGCATCTGCCGGCGCTGGCGAAGGACCAGGATTATCGCCTGGTTGCTGCAGCGAGCCGGCATGGCAAAGTGGAGGACATCCCGAACTTCCCGACGATCGAGGCGATGCTCGACGCAACGCCAGAGCTCGAGGCGGTGTCGCTGTGCATGCCGCCGCAGTTTCGTTACGACGCCGCGCGCTTGGCGCTCACGGCGAAAAAGCATGTCTTCCTGGAAAAGCCGCCCGGCGCCACGGTCAGCGAGGTCGAAGACCTGAAGGCGCTGGCGGCAGCGAACGGCGTCTGCCTGTTCGCCAGCTGGCACTCGCGCTATGCGCCAGCTGTCGAAGCAGCGCGCACATTCCTCAGCTCGACTACGATCAGGTCGGCCGCCATCAACTGGAAGGAAGACGTGCGCCGCTGGCATCCGAACCAGGAGTGGATCTGGGCTCCCGGCGGCTTTGGCGTCTTCGATCCCGGCATCAACGCGCTGTCGATCGCGACCCACATCCTGCCGCCGATGTTCATCAGCTCGGCAGAGCTCGATTTCCCCGAAAACCGCGCGGCCCCGATCGCCGCCCATATCGCCTTCCGCACTTCGAACGGTCTGCCGGTGACGATGGAACTCGATTGGCGTCAGACCGGCCCGCAAAGCTGGGACATCCTGGCCGATACCGAGGCCGGATCGATGGTGCTTTCTGGCGGCGGCTCAAAGCTCGCCATCGATGGCCGCGTCGTTCACGAGGAGCCGGAAGCCGAATATCCGATGCTCTACAAGCGCTTCGCCGAGATCGTGCGCGCCGGCACCTCCGACGTCGATCTCGCGCCCCTGCAGCACGTCGCCGACGCCTTCATGCTCGGCAAGCGCAATGTGGTGGAAGCTTTTTTCGATTGACGAGTGGGCGCCGGCCGGATCGCAGGTCTGGTCGGCGCACCGCACAAAATCAATTGACGATCGCTATTGCAAAGCCGTCATAGCCCTTGGCGCCAACAGTCTGGATCGCGGTGCCTTCCAGACGCTTGTCGCTGCCGATGAACGAGAACGCCGCGCGTGCCCCTTCGACATTGGCGTCGCGACCATCTTCATTCACCACCGCGCCGTCACGGATGACATTGTCGCAGACGATGACGGTCCCCGGCCTCGAAAGACGCATGGCCCAGGACAGATAGTGCGGGTTGTTCGGCTTGTCGGCGTCGATGAAGATAAAGTCGAACGGCCCGGCATTCTCGGCGCCTAAGGCCGCAAGCGATTGAAGCGCCGGTCCGACCCGCAGTTCCACACGGTCAGACACCCCTGCCCGTTCAAAGTTCGACCGCGCGACACTGGCGTGGTGCGGATCAAGCTCGAGCGTCACGACCTTGCCATCCATCGGCAATGCTCGCGCCATCCAGATTGTCGAATAACCGCCCAACGTGCCGATTTCGAGTACCTTCCTCGCTCCCTGCATTCGCGCAAGAAGTGAGAGCAGCTTGCCTTGTGCTGGGGAAACGTCGATAGGCGGCAGGCCCTGATCATGGTTGGCCGCCAGAACGGCATCAAGAGCGGGATCCGCCTCGAAAAGAGCTTCGACAATGTAGTCGTCGACAGAAGCCCAAATCTTCCTGCTCATCGTTTCCTCTCCGATCCGATTGAGGAACCAAAATGCGAAAAGGGGCCACTTAGGCCCCTTTTCTATCTTCTCTTGCTTGCGCGCTTACTGCGCCGCGTTAACCATGTCGGTCAGCATCGGCTCGGCGACCTCGACGCCGGACGCCTTGCGGCGCTCGTCGATGATCAACTCGTCGCGCGAGGTGGCGATGCGCCGGATCTGGCTCATCGTACCGCCGGTACCGGCCGGGATCAGCCGGCCGACGATGACGTTTTCCTTCAGCCCCTGCAGCATGTCGGTCTTGCCCGCAACCGCAGCTTCGGTCAGCACCCTCGTCGTCTCCTGGAAGGAGGCGGCGGAGATGAAGGACGGCGTCTGCAGCGAGGCCTTGGTGATGCCGAGCAGCACCGGTTGGCCTTCAGCCGGCTTCTTGCCTTCCTCGACCAGGCGCTCATTGACCTCTTCCAGCTCGATCACGTCGACGTGGTCGCCCGGAATGTAGGTCGAATCGCCCTGCGTGGTGATCTCGACCTTCTGCAGCATCTGGCGAACGATCACCTCGATGTGCTTGTCGTTGATCGACACGCCCTGCAGTCGGTAGACCTCCTGGATTTCGTTGACGAGGTAGGAGGCAAGCGCCTCCACGCCCTTGATCGCCAGGATGTCGTGCGGCGCCGGATTACCGTCGAGGATGTAGTCGCCCTTCTCGATGACGTCGCCGTCCTGGAGATGGAACGGCTTGCCCTTCGGGATCAGGTATTCGACCGGCTCAAGCGTCGAGTCATGCGGCTCGATGATGATGCGGCGCTTGTTCTTGTAGTCGCGGCCGAAGCGGATCGTGCCATCGATCTCGGCGATGATGGCGTGATCCTTCGGACGGCGTGCCTCGAACAGTTCGGCCACACGCGGCAGACCGCCGGTGATGTCCTTGGTCTTGGCGCTTTCCATCGGGATACGCGCCAGCACGTCGCCGGGGCGAACCTGTGCGCCCGGCTCGACCGAAAGAATGGCCTCGACCGAGAGCAGGAAGCGGGCGTCGCCGCCCTTCGACAGCTTGCCGACCTTGCCCTTGGCATCCTGGACGACGATCGCCGGCTTGAGGTCGTTGCCGCGTGGCGTCGAACGCCAGTCGATGACCTCGCGCTTGGTGATGCCGGTCGATTCGTCGGCGGTTTCCTGAACGGAAATGCCATCGACCAGATCCTCGAACGCTACCCTGCCCTCGATTTCGGTGAGGACCGGGCGGGTATAGGGATCCCACTCGGCAATGCGCTGGCCGCGCTTCACCTTGTCGCCATCGTCGACGAAGATACGCGAACCGTAGGTGACGCGGTGCGTGGCGCGTTCCTTGCCGGCCTCGTCGAGGATCAGCACCGCCATGTTGCGGCCCATGACCATCAGCTGGCCGTCGGAGTTGCGCACCACGTTGCGGTTGCGGATCTCGACCTTGCCCTCATACGAGGCTTCAAGGAACGAGGAATCCACCACCTGCGCCGTGCCGCCCATGTGGAAGGTACGCATGGTGAGCTGGGTGCCCGGCTCGCCGATCGACTGCGCCGCGATGACGCCGACAGCCTCGCCCTGGTTGACGGGAGTGCCGCGGGCCAGATCGCGTCCGTAGCAGACCGCGCAGACGCCGACCCTGACCTCGCAGGTCAGCGCCGAACGGATGCGAACCGACTGCACGCCGGCCTTTTCGATCAGTTCCACGTCACGCTCGTCCATCAGCGTTCCGGCCTTGACCAGAACCTCGCCGGTGACCGGGTGGGTGATGTCGTCGAGCGAGGTGCGGCCGAGAACGCGCTGACCAACCGAGGCGACGACCTGACCGGCATCGACGATCGGCTGCATGGTGAGGCCCTTGTCGGTGCCGCAGTCGAGCGAGTTGACGATGCAGTCCTGCGCCACGTCGACGAGACGACGCGTCAGGTAACCCGAGTTCGCCGTCTTCAAGGCGGTGTCGGCCAGACCCTTGCGGGCGCCGTGGGTCGAGTTGAAGTACTCGAGCACGGTGAGGCCTTCCTTGAAGTTCGAGATGATCGGCGTCTCGATGATTTCACCGCTAGGCTTGGCCATCAGGCCGCGCATGCCGGCGAGCTGGCGCATCTGGGTGGGCGAGCCGCGCGCACCGGAGTGCGACATCATGTAAATCGAGTTCATCGGCTTCTGACGGCCGTTGTCCTCGAACTCGACCGCCTTGATGCGGGCCATCATTTCGTCGGCGACCTTTTCCGAGCACTTGGCCCAGGCGTCGACGACCTTGTTGTACTTCTCGCCCTGGGTGATCAGACCGTCATTGTACTGCTGCTCGTACTCCTTGGCCAAAGCCTCGGTGTCGGAGACCAGCTTGATCTTGGCGTCCGGGATCAGCATGTCGTCCTTGCCGAACGAAATGCCGGCACGGCAGGCGTGGCTGAAGCCGAGAGCCATGATGCGATCGCAGAAAATGACCGTCTCCTTCTGACCGCAATGGCGGTAGACGGTGTCGATCATCTTGGAGATGTTCTTCTTGGTCATCTCCTGGTTGGCGGTCTCGTAGGGCACGTTGTGATTCTTCGGCAGCAGCTCGCCGATGATCATGCGGCCAGGCGTGGTGTCGTAGATCTTCGACACGACCTTGCCGTCGGCGTCGACCGTGCGGAAGCGCCCCTTGATCTTGGCATGCAGCGTCACCGCCTTGGTCTCGAGCGCGTGCTGGAGTTCGCCCATGTCGGCAAACACCATGCCCTCGCCCGGCTCGTTCTGGTTGACGATCGAGAGATAGTAGAGACCGAGAACCATGTCCTGCGACGGCACGATGATCGGCGCACCGGAAGCCGGGTGCAGGATGTTGTTGGTCGACATCATCAGCACGCGGGCTTCGAGCTGCGCTTCCAGCGACAGCGGCACGTGGACCGCCATCTGGTCGCCGTCGAAGTCGGCGTTGAAGGCCGTGCAGACCAGCGGGTGAAGCTGGATCGCCTTGCCTTCGATCAGGATCGGCTCGAACGCCTGGATACCGAGGCGGTGCAGCGTCGGTGCGCGGTTCAAAAGCACCGGATGCTCGCGGATGACCTCGTCGAGGATATCCCAGACCTCCGGACGCTCCTTCTCGACCAGCTTCTTCGCCTGCTTGACGGTCGAGGAGTAACCCTTGGCGTCGAGACGGGCGTAGATGAAGGGCTTGAACAGCTCGAGCGCCATCTTCTTCGGCAGGCCGCACTGGTGCAGCTTGAGCTCCGGACCGGTGACGATGACCGAGCGGCCGGAATAGTCGACGCGCTTGCCGAGCAGGTTCTGGCGGAACCGGCCCTGCTTGCCCTTCAGCATGTCGGACAGCGACTTCAGCGGACGCTTGTTGGCGCCGGTGATGACGCGGCCACGGCGGCCATTGTCGAACAGCGCATCGACGGCTTCCTGCAGCATGCGCTTTTCATTGCGCACGATGATGCCGGGCGCGCGCAGCTCGATCAGCCGCTTCAAGCGGTTGTTGCGGTTGATGACGCGGCGATAGAGGTCGTTCAGATCCGACGTGGCGAAACGGCCACCGTCCAGCGGGACAAGCGGACGCAGGTCCGGCGGGATCACCGGAACCACCTTCATGATCATCCATTCCGGACGGTTGCCGGACTCCATGAAGTTCTCGACGACCTTGAGCCGCTTCAGGTACTTCTGCTACTTGAGATCGGAGGTGGTCGAAGCCAGTTCCGAGCGCAGATCGCCGGCGATCTTCTCGAGGTCCATGCCGGCCAGCAGGTCGTGGATCGCCTCGGCGCCGATCATGGCGGTGAACGAATCCTCGCCATACTCGTCGACGGCCATCATGTACTCTTCCTCGCTGAGCAGCTGGTGCTCCTTCAGCGCGGTGAGGCCGGGTTCGGTAACGATGTAGTTCTCGAAGTAGAGGACCCGCTCGATGTCCTTCAGCGTCATGTCGAGCAGCGTGCCGATGCGCGACGGCAGCGACTTCAGGAACCAGATGTGGGCGACCGGTGCCGCCAGCTCGATATGGCCCATGCGCTCGCGGCGGACGCGCGACAGCGTCACTTCGACGCCGCACTTCTCGCAGATGACGCCCTTGTATTTCATGCGCTTGTACTTGCCGCACAGGCACTCATAGTCCTTGATCGGGCCAAAAATGCGCGCGCAGAACAGGCCGTCACGCTCCGGCTTGAAGGTGCGGTAGTTGATGGTCTCCGGCTTCTTGATCTCGCCGAACGACCAGGACAGAATCTTCTCAGGGCTGGCAAGCGAGATCCGGATGGAATCGAACACCTGCGCAGGCGCCTGGGGATTGAAGAGATTCATGACCTCTTGGTTCATGCCGTTCTCCTTTTCGGGGTCCTCGAAAACCCCTTGCATCTAGCGCGGGCCAAACGCCCGCCGACTTGATCGGCCATCGGCCGAGAATTTGGTGCGTCCGGTCGCGGGAAGACCGCGGCCGGACGTCTTGCTTACTCGGCCGCGTCGGGCAGCCGGATCGGGTTGTCGTCGAGCTTGGTGTTCTCCAGCTCGACATTGAGGCCGAGAGACCGCATTTCCTTGACGAGAACGTTGAAGCTCTCGGGAATGCCGGCCTCGAATGTGTCGTCGCCTCTGACGATCGCCTCGTAGACCTTGGTGCGGCCGGCGACGTCATCCGACTTCACCGTCAGCATCTCCTGCAGCGTGTAGGCGGCGCCGTATGCTTCGAGCGCCCAGACCTCCATCTCGCCGAAGCGCTGGCCACCGAACTGCGCCTTGCCGCCCAGCGGCTGCTGGGTAACGAGCGAGTACGGCCCGATCGAACGCGCGTGGATCTTGTCGTCCACAAGGTGGTGAAGCTTGAGCATATATATATAGCCCATCGTCACTTTGCGATCGAACGGCTCGCCGGTGCGCCCGTCATAGAGCTGCGACTGACCGCTGGTGTGCAGGCCCGCCTGCTCCAGCATGATGTTGATGTCGGCCTCGTGCGCGCCGTCGAACACCGGTGTCGCGATGGAGACGCCGCGGCGCATCTGCTCGCTGAGGCGAACGATGCTCTCGTCGTCATATTCGCGGACCGGCTCGTTGCGGTCGTTGGAAGGCATGAAGCTCTCGAGCGTCTTGCGCAGCGGCTTGATGTCGCCCGCCGTCTTGTACGCGTCGATCAGATCGCCGATCTTCCTGCCCATTCCGGCGCAAGCCCAGCCCAGATGCGTTTCCAGGATCTGGCCGACATTCATGCGGCTCGGCACACCCAGCGGGTTGAGCACGATGTCGGCATGCGTGCCGTCCTCGAGGAAAGGCATATCCTCGACCGGAACGATCCGCGACACGACACCCTTGTTGCCGTGCCGGCCGGCCATCTTGTCGCCGGGCTGCATCTTGCGCTTCACGGCCACGAAGACCTTGACCATCTTCATGACGCCCGGAGGCATTTCGTCGCCGCGCTGCACCTTCTCGACCTTGTCCATGAAGCGCTGCTCGAGCGCCTTCTTGGAATCGTCGTACTGGCCACGCAGGGCTTCCAGTTCGCTCTGGAGCTTTTCGTTCTCCACGGCAAACTGCCACCACTGCGAACGCGGATACTCGTCGAGCGTGTCCTTCGACAGCTTCGAGCCCTTCTTGAAGCCCTTCGGCCCGGCAATCGCTTCCTTGCCGACGAGAACGTCGGAAAGACGCGAATAGACGTTGCGGTCGAGGATCGCCTGCTCGTCGTCGCGGTCCTTGGCGAGGCGTTCGATCTCCTCGCGCTCGATCGCCATGGCGCGCTCGTCCTTCTCGACGCCGTGGCGGTTGAAGACACGCACTTCGACGACGGTGCCGAAGGTTCCCGGAGGCATGCGCATCGAGGTGTCGCGCACGTCCGAGGCCTTTTCACCGAAGATGGCGCGCAGCAGCTTTTCTTCCGGCGTCATCGGGCTTTCGCCCTTCGGCGTGATCTTGCCGACCAGGATGTCGCCCGGCTGCACTTCCGCACCGATGTAGACGATGCCGGCCTCATCGAGGTTCTTCAGCGCTTCTTCCGAGACGTTGGGAATGTCGCGCGTGATCTCCTCCGGCCCCAGCTTGGTGTCGCGGGCCATGACTTCGAACTCCTCGATGTGGATCGAGGTGAAGACGTCGTCGGCGACGATGCGCTCGGACAGGAGGATGGAATCCTCGTAGTTGTAGCCGTTCCACGGCATGAACGCGACCAGCACGTTACGGCCGAGGGCCAGATCGCCGAGCTCGGTCGACGGGCCGTCGGCGATGATGTCGCCCTTGTTGACCCGGTCGCCCATGCGCACCAGCGGACGCTGGTTGATGCAGGTGTTCTGGTTCGAACGCTGGAACTTCATCAGCCGGTAGATGTCGACGCCGGACTTGCCGGGATCGAGATCTTCCGTGGCGCGGATGACGATACGCGTCGCGTCCACCTGGTCGACGATGCCGCCGCGGCGGGCGCCGATGGCGGCGCCCGAGTCACGGGCGACGATCGGCTCCATGCCGGTGCCGACGAACGGCGCTTCGGCGCGCACCAGCGGCACGGCCTGACGCTGCATGTTCGAGCCCATCAGCGCACGGTTGGCGTCATCGTTCTCGAGGAACGGGATCAGGGCCGCGGCCACCGACACCATCTGCTTCGGCGACACATCCATCAGATCAACGTTTTCGCGCGGCGCCATCATCACTTCGCCGGCGTTGCGGCAAATGACGAATTCGTCGACGAAATGACCATTCTTGTCGAGCTCGGCATTGGCCTGCGCGACGTGGTGCTTGGCCTCTTCCATAGCCGAGAGGTAAACGACCTCATTGGTCAGCTTGCCGTTGACGATCTTGCGGTACGGGCTCTCGATGAAGCCGTATTTGTTGACGCGCGCGAAGGTCGCAAGCGAGTTGATCAGGCCGATGTTCGGGCCTTCCGGCGTCTCGATCGGGCAGATGCGGCCGTAATGCGTCGGGTGCACGTCGCGCACTTCGAAACCGGCACGCTCGCGGGTCAGACCGCCCGGTCCAAGCGCCGAAAGACGGCGCTTGTGGGTGATCTCCGAAAGCGGGTTGGTCTGATCCATAAACTGCGACAGCTGCGAGGAACCGAAGAACTCGCGCACGGCGGCAGCCGCCGGCTTGGCGTTGATCAGGTCCTGCGGCATCACCGTGTCGATCTCGATCGAGGACATGCGTTCCTTGATCGCGCGCTCCATGCGCAGCAGGCCGACGCGGTACTGGTTCTCCATCAGCTCGCCGACCGAGCGCACGCGGCGATTGCCGAGATTGTCGATGTCGTCGATCTCGCCCTTGCCGTCGCGCAGTTCGACCAGCGTCTTGACCACGGCCAGGATGTCGTCCTTGCGCAGCACGCGCACGGTGTCCTCGGCCTTGAGCTCGAGGCGCATGTTCATCTTGACGCGGCCGACGGCCGAAAGATCATAGCGCTCGCTGTCGAAGAACAGCGAGTTGAACATGGCTTCGGCGGTCTCGAGCGTCGGCGGCTCGCCGGGGCGCATGACGCGGTAGATGTCGAACAGTGCGTCCTGGCGGCTCTCGTTCTTGTCGACGTTGAGCGTGTTGCGGATGTAGGCGCCGACGTTGACGTGGTCGATGTCGAGGACCTTGATCTCATCGTCACCGGTGCCAAGCAGCACTTTCAGCGTCTTTTCGTCGATCTCGTCACCGGCTTCGAGGAAGATCTCGCCGGTCGCGTAGTTGACAATATCCTCGGCAAGGTAGTTGCCGAGCAGATCCTCGTCGGTCGCCTTGATCGCCTTGAGACCCTTTTCGCCAAGTGCCCTGGCCTGGCGGGCGGTGATCTTCTTGCCGGCCTCGACGACGACTTCGCCGGTGTCGGCGTCGACCAGGTCACCAACGGCCTTGAGGCCGCGGAAACGCTCGACGTTGAACGGGATGCGCCAATGGTCGCCGGCGCGCTTGTAGGTGATCTTGTTGTAGAAGGTCGACAGGATCTCTTCGCCGTCCATGCCGAGCGCCATCAGCAGCGACGTCACCGGAATCTTGCGGCGGCGATCGATGCGGGCATGCACGACGTCCTTGCTATCGAACTCGATGTCGAGCCACGAACCGCGATAGGGAATGACGCGCGCGGCAAACAGAAGCTTGCCGGACGAGTGCGACTTGCCCTTGTCATGGTCGAAGAAGACGCCTGGCGAACGGTGCATCTGCGAGACGATGACGCGCTCGGTGCCGTTGACGATGAAGGTGCCGTTCAAGGTCATGAGCGGCATGTCGCCCATGTAGACGTCCTGCTCCTTGATGTCCTTGATCGACTTGGCGCCGGTATCCTCGTCGATATCGAACACGATGAGGCGCAGCGTCACCTTGAGCGGCGCCGCATAGGTCAGGTCGCGCTGCCGGCATTCGTCAACGTCGAATTTCGGTCCCTCGAACTCATACTTCACGAATTCCAGCATCGAGGAGCCGGAAAAATCGGAAATCGGGAAGACCGACTTGAAAACTGCTTGCAGTCCCTCGTCAGGACGCCCACCCTTGGGCTCCTCCACCATCAGGAACTGGTCATAGGATGCCTTCTGAACCTCGATCAGGTTCGGCATCTCCGCAACTTCCGGGATCTTTCCGAAAAACTTGCGTACGCGTCTGCGGCCATTGAAAGTCTGGGTCTGGGCCATCGTCGCTCCTTAGCTCAATTCTCGGGACGAGCCTCGCCGCGGCTCGCCTTGCATCTCGGGCCACCTTGGCGGCCCTGTCTTGTTGCCCGCCGCCTGTCGGCGGCTTCTTGTCTTTTCACCCGCCGCCAATTGGCGGCGGGCCAGAAACGGGAGAAAACCCGTTTCCTGAAGGCCGGTTTGCGGCCCTCAGGAAAGAGGTTTTCGCACTCTTCGCGTTACGCAGCCTCCCTTCGACGCGAAAGGAGTGGCGGGCGGCGCGACGCCGTCCGCCGGTACTCAACGCTTACTTCAGTTCGACCTTGGCGCCGGCTGCTTCCAGCTGGGCCTTGAACTTGTCCGCGTCGGCCTTGGAAACGGCTTCCTTGACCGGCTTCGGAGCCGCCTCGACCAGGTCCTTGGCTTCCTTGAGGCCAAGACCGGTGATGGCGCGAACTTCCTTGATGACGTTGATCTTCTGAGCGCCTGCCTCGGTGAGGACGACGTCGAATTCCGTCTTTTCCTCGACCGGAGCAGCAGCGGCCGCAGCGCCGCCGGCAGCGGCAACCGCCACCGGAGCAGCGGCGGAAACGCCCCACTTTTCTTCAAGAAGCTTCGACAGCTCGGCCGCCTCGAGGACGGTTAGCTTCGAAAGGTCGTCTACGATCTTTGCCAGATCAGCCATTGCAATGTTCCTTCATAAGGTTCGAACGTGTGTTTGTGATAGCGAGGAACGGCCTCATGCCGCCTCGTCCTTCCGGGCGTAAGCGCCGATGACGCGCGCGACCGAAGCCGCAGGCGCATTGACGATCTGGGCGATCCGGGTTGCCGGCGTGGCGATCATGCCAACCAGCCTGGCGCGCAGCTCATCGAGCGACGGAAGTGTGGCGAGTGCCTTCACACCGTCGGCATTGAGCGAGGTGGTACCCATTGCGCCGCCGAGAATGACGAGCTTGTCATTTCCCTTGGCGAAATCGGACGCGACCTTCGGCGCCGCAATCGGATCCTCCGAATAGGCGATCAGCGTCTGTCCCTTGAACAGCTCGATGATCGATGCGGAGTCCGTGCCCTGAAGAGCGATTTTGGCGAGACGGTTCTTCGCGACTTTGACGGTGCCACCGGCGGCGCGCATTTTCGACCGAAGGTCGTTCATTTGCGCGACGGTGATACCGGCGTAGTGGGCCACGACGACTGAACCAGCGCTTGAAAACGCATCATTCAGGCCCGTGACGAGTTCGCGTTTTTCCGCTCTGTCCACTGCCTATCTCCAGTTGACCCCTGCCCTCTACGAAGGACAGGCGTCGGGTTGCCTTTTTGCCGGCCGGGCCATCCAGTAACGGATCTCCCGAACGACGCTCGAGGATCCTGCCCCCTTTCGCCACACCTGCCGGCAAGCCGGACGGTGCGCAGACAAAAGGCAAACACGGTTCGAACCTTTCATTGGAGCTTTCGCTCCTTTGTCCGGTCTTCACCCGTCTCATGCAGGCCCGCATGAATTAAGGCCCACATCACCTAAGGCTTGGGGGCCGCCTGCAATCTCGGACAGGATGTCCGGAAGCCTTTCGACTTCCGGTACCGGGCCGCCGACAGGTCGGAGGCCCGGAATTCTTTCACGGATCAGCGTTTTAGCGGCCGATCCAATTGTTCGTATCAGGACGCTGCGAGCGTCGAGACGTCGAGCTTGAGGCCCGGGCCCATCGTCGAGGTGACCGACACCTTCTTGACGTAGTTGCCCTTGGCACCAGCCGGCTTTGCCCTGGTCACCGCGTCAGCGAAGGCGCGGACGTTTTCTTCCAGCGCCTTGACGTCGAACGAGACCTTGCCGACGCCGGCGTGAACGATGCCGGCCTTCTCGACGCGGAACTCGACGGCGCCGCCCTTCGATGCCTTGACGGCGGCGGTAACGTCGGTGGTTACGGTGCCGACCTTCGGGTTCGGCATCATGCCGCGCGGACCGAGCACCTTGCCGAGACGGCCGACCAGCGGCATCATGTCCGGCGTGGCGATGCAGCGGTCGAAGTCGATCGTGCCCTTCTGGACGATGTCGACCAGATCCTCGGCTCCGACGATGTCGGCGCCGGCGGCCTTGGCCTCCTCGGCCTTGTCGCCACGCGCGAAGACGGCGACGCGAACGCTGCGGCCGGTGCCGTTCGGCAGATTGACCACGCCGCGGACCATCTGGTCGGCATGGCGCGGGTCGACGCCGAGGTTCATCGCGACTTCGATCGTCTCGTCGAACTTCACCGAGGAGCGATCCTTGAGCAGCTTCAGCGCCTCACCCAAAGCATAAGCCTTGTTGGGATCGATGCCTTCGCGGGTCTTCGATACACGCTTTGCAATCTTTGCCATGATCTCAGCCCACCACTTCCAGACCCATCGAGCGGGCGGAGCCCTCGACCATGCGCATGGCCGCCTCGACGTCGTTTGCGTTCAGATCCTTCATCTTCTGCTCGGCGATGGCGCGCACCTTGTCGCGGCCGATCGTGCCGGCCTTGACCTTGCCCGGCTCCTTCGAGCCCGACTTCAGGTTCGCAGCCTTCTTCAGGAAGTAGCTCACCGGCGGCGTCTTCATGACGAAGGTGAACGACTTGTCCTGGTAGTAGGTGATGACGACCGGAACCGGCGAGCCCTTTTCCATTTCCTGGGTCTGCGCGTTGAACGCCTTGCAGAACTCCATGATGTTGATGCCACGCTGACCAAGCGCCGGGCCGATCGGGGGCGACGGCGTGGCCGATCCCGCGGAAACCTGGAGCTTGAGCTGGCCTGCAATTTTCTTAGCCATCTCTCTTCCTGCCTTTTCTCATGCCGGTCTTGCCGGCGGTTGCAGTCTGGTGGTGCGGTCCGCGCGGCCGGCTAAAGCCGCATTCGCCTCCCACCCGTTTTTGGCCGCGCGATCTCCGCGCCGCCTTCCCTGCCGCCGAAACCGGTGCAGGGATTTCGGATCAGCCCTTCTCGACCTGTCCGAATTCCAGATCGACCGGCACAGCGCGCCCGAAGATCGAAACTTCCACCTTGAGCCGCGCCCGCTCCTCGTCCACTTCCTGGACGAAACCGTTAAAGGACGCGAATGGTCCATCCGAAACGCGGATCGCTTCGCCGATCTCGAACGTCACCGACGGCTTCGGCCGCTCGACGCCCTCCTGAACCTGGTTCAGGATACGCTGGGCCTCGGCTTCGGTGATCGGCACCGGCTTGGAGTCGCCCAGGAAACCGGTGACCTTCGGCGTGTTCTTGACGAGCGAAAACACGGCGTCGGTCAGATTGGCTTTCAGCAGCACATAGCCCGGAAAGAACTTGCGCTCGGCATCGACCTTGCGGCCGCGGCGGATCTCGACGACCTTCTCGGTCGGCACCACGATCTGCTCGATGTCGGCGGACAGGCCCTTCTGCTTGGCCTTGTTCTCGATGTCCTCGGCGACCTTCTTTTCAAAGTTCGAGTAGGCGTGGACGATGTACCACCGCGCGGTCATTTCAAGACTTCTCCGTAATCGCCGGACTTACTGTCCGAGGCCGAGGATTTTTTCGACCGCAAAGCCCATGGCCACGTCTGCGGTAAAGAAAAAGATCATCGCGATGACCGCGAACACAAGGACCATCACCGTCGAGATCATCGTTTCGCGCCGCGACGGCCAAGTGACCTTGGCGGTCTCCGCGCGAACCTGCTGGAGAAAGGTGAAGGGATTTGTGGTTTTCGAAGCCATATGCCGCTCTGTCTGCAAGACCCGTTGGCCGGGCCTCCTGGATGATCCCGCTGGCCGGGACGTGCCGCTTGAGCGTGCGTTCGCGCCGAATCAGCGCAATCATTTCGCCCATGCAAATCAGACGCGTAAAGCCGGCTTCCCAGCTCCACGCGTCGCGTGTCTGTCTCGTCTACATAAAACCGATTCTTGATCCACGCAAGTGGCAAGTGTCCGCTTTATGGCCAAACGCCGCCTCGGAACCATCCAGTCGTCCCGTCCCGGCTATGCGGCCCTTATGCCGCAACTTATGCTATATGGCAAGTCACAAGCCGGTTTTCAAAGGCCGCACCGCAAAAGAATCGTTTTAGGTATCCATTCGAAGAATGGCACGGGCAGCAGGGCTCGAACCTACGACCTGCGGTTTTGGAGACCGAATAGCCTATCTACATCCCGTTGTTTACACAGTGGTATTTGGCATTTTTTCTGCGGCTGTGCAAGGATTTGTGTAACAGAATCTGGCCTTTTGCCGTCCGTATCACGGTATCTAAGAAGTCGCATAACGACGAGAGGCGTACGCTGATGCATCTACCGCTTGTAGACGAGCGCCGGAACCCGAAAGTTTGTAGGCGCGCGCCAACCGCTACTGGACCACTGGAATGATGGCGACGCTATAATCGCCGCCCATCTTGTCGGAGCTACCGCTGATGACCAGAGCCCCGCTGGCCTGGTCGAACATGTAGGTCTGGAACTTTACGCTAAAATCGAGATGGAACTTTGCGCTCGAAAGACGTTTGCAATCGTTCAAGTGAACTGCGCCATCGGATTGTCCCGCGGTCGTTTCTAACCATGCCTTGCCCCCATCCACCGTGGTATTGCCTTTGCAACGATAGGTTATCTGGGCTGCGAACTGGTTGGTTTGTGGCCACGTTTCACCAAAGGGTTCGGTGTCTCTCCACCGGGATGTGAAATCCCAAATAGCCTCAAAATTCTCATGCTCTGAACCGGACATGCTTTCCACCCCCTGCAATTAGGGCATTGGTCAACCCTTGCCCGAATCGTGGTACCCTAGCATGGAGAAATCCACTTAGACCTTCCAAACTGCCATTTTGACACCCGTTGCCAGAACTGCCAGTTCACGGTAGCGTACACGATATGTTCCGCAAGAAGTGTGTCCAATGAAGTCTCCCGTTCGCCAGGTCGGAAGACCACGAAAGGCCGTCGCAGCGCACGCTGGGATGGCGGATGCACCTTTGAGCCTGCAGAGTGGACGGGTAATGGCGCGCGCCTGGAGCGAGCAGCTGGAAATTCGGCGGAGGCAGCCAGCAGCTTGGTCTTTCATCGCCAAGACCGTTGAGGCCTATGTTGAGGCTTCGGGAGAGACAATCGGCTGGCCGCTGCCGATCGCACCACTCACCGTCGCATTGACCTACTCACTTGATACTTCGGCTACAGAGTTGGCCAAAACGTTGGGTCGAGCTGCGGCCACGCTGCCGATCGAGGAGGCCTGCTATCAGCTGAGTGCCTGCTACACAGCCATGTTGCCGCAGGAGGTGCGCACTGCCTGGGGTGCGTATTACACACCGCCAGCGCTTACCGACCGGCTTTTGCAGCTCGCGAAGGAAGCCGGAGTGGACTGGCAAACGGCGCGAATCTTGGATCCGGCATGTGGTGGTGGAGCCTTCCTGCTGCCCGTGGCTATGCGTATGCGCGACGCCCTCCCCCAGGCTAGCGCCTCAGAGCTGATCGAGCACTTTAGCGCCCATCTGCAAGGCTTTGAAATCGATCCCTTTGCGGCTTGGCTGACCCAAGCTTGGCTGGAAATTGCCTTTGCTGACGAGTTGAAGGCGGCCGGCCGCCGCTTTCCGTCTGTCGTGAAGGTCTGCGACAGTCTCGAAGAGACCGTATCTGGCAAGCGTTTCGATCTGGTGATCGGCAACCCGCCTTACGGCCGCGTCAAGCTTGCTGCACGTCAACGCGAGCGCTACGGCCGCAGTCTCTATGGCCACGCTAATCTCTATGGCTTGTTTACGGACCTGGCGCTGCGCTGGACAAGGGTCGGTGGCGTCATCGCCTATGTGACGCCGACCGGTTTTCTCGCCGGTGAATATTTCAAAGCCCTGCGCGGACTGCTGGCCAAGGAAGCGCCGCCGTTGGCCGTGGACTTCGTGACCGCCCGCAAAGGGGTATTCGAGGACGTCCTTCAGGAAACCATGTTGGCCACATACAAACGCGGCGCCAAGGTGGCGCCGACGGTGGTCCACTATCTGTCTGTCAACGGAACCGCACAGGTCACGCATGCCGGCGGTTTCAAATTGCCGGCCGAGCGCACAGACCCTTGGTTGGCACCAAGAAACCCATCGGATGAGGACTTGGTGAAGTCGCTGGAGCGGATGCCGACGCGACTTTCCGATTGGGGATATAAGATCTCGACTGGTCCGATGGTGTGGAACCGGTTCAAAGGCCAATTCCGCAATCGCCCCGGCAAAGATACCTTCCCGGTGATTTGGGCCGAGGCCGTTACGTTCGACGGACGGTTCATATTCCGAGCGGAAAAAAGGAATCATGAACCGCATTTCCGACCATCGGCTGCCGACGAGTGGTTGAAAGTGTCTGAGCCCTGCGTCCTGCTGCAGCGGACTACCGCCAAAGAACAGGCCCGCCGGTTGATTGCGGCCGAACTGCCAGCCGACTTTATCAAGACGCACGGCAGCGTGATCGTCGAAAACCACCTCAACATGGTCAAGCCGCGCGTCAAAAAGCCAAGGGTCTCGACAGCGGTGATCGCTGCTGTCTTGAATTCGGGCATTGTTGACCGGGTGTTCCGCTGTATCAGTGGTAGCGTGGCGGTTTCAGCGTTCGAGCTTGAGGCGCTACCTCTTCCTTCTCCCGACGAACTTGCGGAATTGACAAAAATGGTCCACCGGCAGGCGCTCCAACACGAAATCGACGCGCACATTCAAACGCTTTACATGGGCCGGTCGGCCGCATGACCACCCTGCCAGGTCTGCTTTCGTGGGAATCCGTGCAGGAGAGGTTGAAAGCCATCTTTCCGGAAGGCACTCCTCATCGCGGCTATCTCACGCGAGATTTGGCCGCCAGTACGGTCTTCGTAGCCCTCTACATCGGCGCTGTTGAGGGGATGGACGTATGGCTGGGACCGAAGCACGTCTACAGATTCAGCGACGATCAGGCGGCCATGGTTTCCGATGATGAGCGCCTGGCGTATTCTTCTAAGGTTATGAAGGCCGGAGGGCGTGCTCCAGGAACTCAATGGTATCAAGACACCACGCGCGAACCGATCCGCGACGAGACCCTGCGGGAAGCCTTGGTGGTGGTGGGTGCGGCGATTGAACGTCAGGACATTGCGACGACGTCAAGCAAGCCGCGCTACGCGTTGCAGACCGGTTTTGCCGAGCTGTTCGACCCAAACCTGGTTGGCGAGAAATTGCACGCTGCGATCGGCGCTTGGCAAAGCAAAACGTTGAACAAGGGCGCTCTTGCCCGCATCGCCATCGTCCGTCGCGGCGCCGGATCCGCGGGCGACAGCTTAAGTGTGACATTCCCAAATGGCGAAACCCGGCGGATGAAGCCCGGACTGAGCTCAGAAATAACAAAGGCCGTCATTGAGGTCTTCGCGCCCCGTTTCATGGGGGAGCCTGCGATTCTGTTCGTCAGCGAAAGCGGAAACAAGGTTGTTTCTCGGGACGACGATCTCGCGAAATCCATTGGGCTGACGATCAAGGCAGACAAGGATCTTCCCGACATCATCCTCGTCGACCTAGCGCCTGAGCATCCCCTTTTGGTGTTTGCGGAGGTCGTGGCAACCGATGGCCCTATCAATGCCAGGCGGAAAAAAGCCCTGGAGGACTTGGCAAACGATGCGGGCTTTCCGCTGGAACATGTCGCCTTCCTTACCGCGTATCTCGACCGCAGCCGCCCCTCGTTCAAGAAGACGGTGGATTCCTTGGCATGGGGAAGCTTTGCGTGGTTCTCAGCAGAGCCGGATCATTTGATGGAGCTCAGCGACGGGGTGCGGTCGCGCTTGATTTAGACACATCAGAACTATGGGGGCATGCAGTCAATGTCGAAATCGCCAGCCTTCACGGGGAGATAGGCGGCCGGTTATTCGACAATAATTGCGCGTTTCATCTTTGTTTTTTCAATCCCTGTTGGAAGCGTTATTTCGCGCGTAATCAATATCCGCTTGTCGTATTTTTTTGGGCTTTTGCGATATAAATATTCAGTTAGCTTGGCTTGATAAGTAACTGCCACTGCTTCGACGATAGCTAAATACGGAGACACGTTCGCCGGCACCGCCCCACCGTTAGCGGCTACCAGGGTGCGAACAGCCGCTTCGCATTGAGGGATGGTGATATTGACGGTCGCACAGACGTCGGCGACATTCGTTGCGAGGCGCTTGATGTCCCGAGGTGCGTCATCTCCCCATAGCTCACGGACAAACTTAATGATCTCGCCGATTGTCCGGATGTTTTTGTCTGTTTTTGCGATGATGGAGCTCTTCGAGAGCACCGACGCTTCCTCAATCGACACTTCGGCGTGCTCAAGCATTGCCTTCACTTGGTAGGCAATTCGCTCCTGCGCCCAGGAAACACCGGAAGTCTTGTAGATGAGGTCATGGGTGGCGATCGACCACGCGTGTTGAAGGAAGGTCTTGACCTGAATCTCGAAGCGAAGGCCTTCCAGGCCGCTGTCTGGATATCTTGGGTCTGATGTGATTGCGGCGAACAAGCGCACATCGTCGAAGGGAAACGACTCCGGCGATTTGTGGGTGCTGCCCTTTGCAGCTGGCCGACGTTCCAAAACGGTGAAATTGCTTCTGACGATCTGCTCGGCTGCGTCAATTGCCGAAAGGTTGGGCACCACGTACGTTGCGGCGAAAAAGTCCTCCATTTGGGCGGGGTCGGACACGCGACCGGTTTCCACCTTCAGTGCAAAACTCTCCTCGGCCTTTACTCGGCTCTCATAGTGCCAGCGAGGATCCTTGAAGCCAACGAGCCGCTTGTCGACCTCCTGTTTTAGCTTATTGTAGAGCGGCTCCCGGTCAAGAAAAATTGCCCTGATCGACCCAGGAATTTTCATTCAGGTGCGCGCAGAAGCGCTTCGAGAAGCGCCTCGGCCCTTTGCTCGCGTGGTCGCTGGTCCGTATTGGCGCCACGCAAATTATTCAGGTACTTGAAGGCGCTCTGATAAGCGGGAGTGTCGTGGGTACGCATAAACTCGCCGATATCGGGTTGAGCAGACAATTCCTCTACCAACGCCATGAAGGTGGCATACCTTGCCCTTAATACCTCCACCGCAGGCAGGTTCTCGTTCAGCGTGAGCACACTCCACAGGGTATAGATGTTCCCTAACGCGCGCGCCGCTCTTTGAATTATCCCTCCGCCTTCTCCGTCGAGGGCAACTAGGGTTGTTCTGGCTGCGTCGAAGGCAGTTCTGAAAGCTTCCTGATCCAACGGCTTTTCAAGATCCTCGACGTCGTCATACTTCGCGTAGAGGTTATTAAGGGTGTCTTGGTCAAATCCCAACACCTGGCCTTCGAGAAGCACTAGCATGAGTTCCGAAATGAACTGGGCATCCGCCATACGCTTTGAACGGGCATTCGTAACGACCCCGAGGGTCCGCCATTCTGCGCGCTCGGCCTCAGATTCCGCTTGCTGTATGAACCACCCTCCAAATTTGGCATGCCGCAATTCCTGGTCGGTCAGCTTCCGGGCATTTCTGTTGAGCCGATCGAAGACCTGATTGACCAAGTTGGAGTCTTCAAAATCGATGAGCTCCACCGTCAATTGGTAGTTCCAAAATCTACGCTTGAGATCAGTCTCTGACGCGATATCGGACCATTTTTTGCCATTCAACCGCAGGTCCCCGAAGTCAGAGGCTACCTTGATCCTGTCATTGTTGAAATCCAGGATGGTTTGCGTCCGTTGCTTCCCGTCGACAACGTGATACGTCGTCGTTCCATTTTCGGTAATGGTTTTGTGGAGAAATATCGCGGGGCTTGGATAATTCCTGAAGATCGTATCAAGGAAAAACTGGCGGTCGCCGCGCGTCCAAACGCTTTTGCGTTGATATGGAGGGTTCAGGTCCAGTTGATTATTTCGGTGGAGATCAAGCAGCCAAGATATATCTTGCGTTGTAGGTCTTCTCTGCATCATAGGCTCATAATTTCTTTCATGTATATCATAAGATATGCCATCCTCTGTGGGTTGGCTAGCGTCGCGCACGCCTTTCGAAGCTGCGGTTTAGAGAAGTGGGTCAAAGAGGCCCGTCAAGGCCGTCCACCCCTGATAAACGCATGATCCCTTCGTTCGGACCGCACGTCTCTGAACATCCGTCTTCCTTTAGATCCTGCTGATCTATTTGGCGCTTGAAGGTGGCCTCTGGAGCTGCCTGCTGTCCGAAATGGTCTTGTCGTATCGCTCCACGAAGGTGGCGAATTTCTCGCGATCGTCATTGTAGGAGCCAAGCCAGCTTTCGAGAGCGGCGGCGAAAACCTGGATAAGGGCGAAAAAGTTGAAATAGTGGATCCCGTCGGCGGTCTCGCCTTCTCCGCCGATACGTATCGAAATGCGACGCACCTTCTTTCGTGTCACCTGCCTGGAGCTGAGATTAGTCATATGTAGCACGCCATTGCGGAGCTCCCACAGCTCCTCTGACGTAATGCCGACTTTTGACAGATCCGCATATTTATCCAACCAATCGATGAAGCTTGGGGTCTTCTGATCGCCAAATTCGACGTACGAAATGCTGTCAATGCATGACAACAGCAGCTTCAAAGACGATACATAAAGCTTCGCGTTGAAAGTTAGCTTGACCGCCAGAAAATAGTCATCGTGAATGAGCCGAGGCAAATTGAGGGCGTCCCCGTCGCGGTATTTCAGCAGCCAGTCGTCCATGTGTGCGTCGCCGATTACCTCAGGGCTTAGGTAAAAGTTCGGGTCGTCGTGGTGATTGCTCACGTCAACCCTGACCTTTCCATCGACCACGAGGGTCGTGACGAACAATGGCTCGGCCTGAGCGGACGCCGCTTGAAAAACCTCGTCATACAGGTGATGACCATCTCCGATCCGGCAACGAGCGTAATAAGCTTCGCGCGTGAACGGGTTTATGAGTGGGACCTGGATAGCTTTTGGGAAATCCTCGTCGACTCTGTCTCTCAGGAAGCGGATCGCGGCTTCGTCATCGAGCGCAGATTGGTGACCGACGTATAATGCGTGGCCGCAGTGGTTGCTGTCCTCAAATGGCAGGAAGATATTGAAGATTGTCTCGCTCATCGCGCTATCCAACTCTCTCGCTCATGACGCAGCCGCTGGCCGTAGCTGCGGCGATGCCGAACAGACCACAAGCAACTTCGATCCGCGTGTCATGGCTACATAAAGGTGTTTGGCGTCCATCTCCGTCACGTTGAGTATGACCGCGACGTCGGCTTCCAAGCCCTTGAGTGTCAGCGTGCTCCCTACACCGCGCGCCGGAAGCGGTCTCCCGCGGAAACGGTTCTCCTCGCGTGCGCGAACTGCCGCCTCATGGAGTGACGACGGATCGGCCTGGTCTGCGCCATTCAGCGCCCGGATGCATGCGCTCATCACGGTCGGCCGGTGCTGGCGGGTGCCCGGCCGCTTGCTCACTTCAGCCAGCAGCTCGACCGCGCTCTTGAACGTGCGCTCTTGCTCGAAAGCGATGGCGGCTTGTTCCGTATCGGTCGCCTCTTTCCTCTGGCGCCCGGCGAGTAGGGTCGTAACGCGCTGCTGAAGGTCTGCCCCGCCGACATTCGTCATGACGCTCTCGGCGAAGCTGAGAAGCTGGCTTAGCGCGTCAGGTGCATCGAGTCTGAAGTTGAGCGCGAACTGAATGAAATCCTTTAAGTCGACGCTTTCGACCGTGACCGCTCCCGGTGTCTGGCTGGCGAACAGCCGCTGGCCTTGTGGTTTTTTGCTGTCACCCATAATCAGAACGGTACCTTGGCCACCCGCCGCGTTTGACAGACCTGCCTTGAGACGCCGCTGATGATCTTCTGTGCCGTCAAGGTGCACCCAGCGGACCTCGGGCGGCGCTCCCCTTAGATCAACCGCCTGCCCCGCCTTCAGAGCCTTTCGGACGTCTAGTAACCACCGGCCAAATGCCTCTGTCCCCGCGTTTTTCCAGCGCCATGGAGTTGTCAGCTCGCCCGCATTCGGGAAATATTTGCAGACATTGGTGTCCCAGTCTGGCAACGGCCCACTGAAGCCGAATACGGCCTGCATAGGATCGCCGAGCACGCAGGTGGGCAGGTGTCGGGATGAATAGTAAACCAACCCGTGTTGCGACTGAGAACAATCCTGATACTCGTCAACGATCTGGCGGGAAAAACTTGCGGCGAGGATGTCGTCGACGTGACCGGCTTTTGCGAGTTCAGCGGCAGCCTTTTGGATCGTCTTGTAATCAGTGCGGGTATCCGTAATGCGCAGCACTTCGGGCGGAACGCCGCAGCGTGCCGGGAACGTGCTAGCCAGCTTGATGGCCCAGCCGTCCAGGGTCATCAGTCGGTAAGCCGCAGATGGCACGCCGAGCTGCTGCAGGCGGCCCCGCAGGGCAACGACACCGGCAACGGTGTGAGTGAGTATGAGCGCCGGCTTTGTGAAATCGTGTTCCAGCAAGTTCGCCGCGATGAGGTGGGTCTTCCCACAGCCGGCGGGCGCAGTGACCGACCCCCGCCTGATCGCAAAGAGATCAATTTCAGCGGCCATCACGCATCCAGACGAAAAGCGCGTCGATGATCGCAACAAATGTGGCATCGGCCTGCTTTAGCTGCGGCCCAATGATGGTACGTGCGACGTCTTCCATCCATGTGACCTGTTTGAACCAGCCGCTGCTGCGGGTACTTGACGCCAGGCCGAGCAAGGCGCGAGTGGCCTGATCGAAATCGCCAAGTAGCAGCGCGGTATCCACGTCGTTGTAAGTCGTCAAACCGCCGGACTTCGACTTAATATGCTCATCGATGAGATCTTCGCCGTGCAGTTCGACGGCATAAATGACGAGGTTACCCGCAGCGTTCTCTCCGAGGCTTATGAAGAGCTCCTGTTCGAGTTTGCGCTTGGCTGGCCACTTTGTGAGCGCGCCACCCCCTGCCAGGAATGCTGCTTCATCGGCGGGATCCGGCTCGACGTCGTCGTCGCGAAGCACATGGCAACGGTAGCCGAGCTTGAGCAAAGCATTCGCCCGCTTGTAAATGTTGCCGACTCCGCCGGCATCGAGAAGCGCGACGCCAAGCGCCGTTAGTGATTGCTCGCCTTGCTCAACGCGGAACTGGTCGAGCCCTCGCAGCAGGCCAACCTCGCTGGCACCTTCGCAGATGATGACGGACGGCGCCAGGAACGCCTCGGGATCGCGACGAATGGTGCTCTGCACGTCATCTTCAGCGCCAACAGTTTGTACGGATAACCGGCCGCCATTGCGTCTAACGATCATCAATTGTGTTCCGCTAAGTTCCCGTAGCGCTACCGGTGAATGTGTCGTCGCAAACACCTGTAAAGGCAGGCTGTCGTCTTTGCTTCCGAGAGATCCCAAAAGCCTGTGAATGCGATGTGGCTCCAGCCCATGTTCAAGTTCGTCGACGAGCACCATTGTCGCCTCTGCGGCGGCCTTACGTTGCAACCCTGCTGTAAGAAGGCGCGTAGAACCCACGCCAAGAGCGCGAAGGGGAATCCCCAAGTCGCTGTGCAGAGCAATGCTGCCGCCACTAAAGGAAACCGAGTGAGCGTCAAGCATGGCCTTCACATCGTCGCCTACCGGGATACCGAGCTCATCGGCCGTGCTTTTCACGACCGCTAGTGTCGAGCCCAGCTGTGCGCCCGCACTGTCGCCAAAGCCGGCGCGCGCTTCGCGGGCGGCTTTCACTAGTGCTGCCGAGATATCGGCTTTCTCCTCCGAGAGCTTGTTGAGGACGGATCCCCTGCGCCAGATCAGGTTGCCGTCAGCGAACGCACCGATACGCGTAGGCGCAATCGCCTGACGGTCGGCCCACGCGAGGTTTCGGACCAAGCCCGCATCAGCCGCGCGCTTCGAGGCGAGAGTCCAGATCGGTTCGAGGTCACTACCGACACTAAGGTTCACGGTAAGCACGGTTTCGCCGGCAGCCTCAGGCTCATCCTCCACCTGCGCCGTCTCCGTGATGAAATTGCGCAGATAGAGACCGTATGTCTCAATGTTTTTCAATCGGTCAGCCAGCAAACCGAGCGTGCAGGAGATCGAGATCGGCTGCGTCACATCGAGGTTGAAGAAGTCGGCATCTGTGATCTGGAGACTGCGGCGCGCGCCGAGGCAGAGGTCAATAGCGTCGAGAATCGAACTTTTGCAGCTGTCTCCGGGGCCAATCAGGCAATTGATTCCAACGGATGGAGCCCATGTAAGCTCCTTGATCCCCCGGAAATTTACAATCTCTATTAACCGTATACGTGCCATGAAGAGTCCCCCCAATGGTGACTATAGACCGTCGCGACCATCCGGTCATGAGCATTGCTTAGCTGCGCGCCAAGCGAGGAAGCCTCCTAGCCGCGAGGTCCAATGCACCTGATGGTCAGAATCCCAGTTACACGAAAGTTACATAGAAAGAATAGGCAGGATCGATATTCATATAACTATTTGAAAAATATGGTGGGCGGTATAGGATTTGAACCTACGACCCCTACAGTGTGAACGCCAACTGTACGACAATACGAGATAATCGAAATTCGTAATCATTTGTATTTCTGTCATTTTTGATGATTTGATACTCATCATTACTTCATTTTCCATGTAACATTTGCTATAAATTCGTTACATGGAAGTTACATGAAATGCCTAAGTTATTTTTAGATGAGTCCGTCGTCCTCGCCGCCGATTGCCCCTCCGAAAAGGATCAGGAAATCTATTGGGATCACCCGGTTGGACAGGACCGACGTATCCGCAACGGGTCGGTCTCAGGTCTCGGCCTGCGTGTCACTGCATTGGGGCATAAGTCCTTCGTCCATGCCTATCAGTTCAACGGCAAGCGGTACCGTAAAGCGCTTGGCTCTACCGTCGTCCTCAATGTTGCATCCGCGCGCTTGGCGGTCGGTCAGCGTCAGCGCCAGCTTGAGGCGGGCGAAAACCCCGATTTTGATGACCGCGATACGCGGCGCGCCCATCTTCTGACCGTCCGCGAAGCGATCGACCGCTATTGGGGAAGCCATATCCAGACGCTTTCTGCGGGATATCAGACCAACTACGCTATGTTCGTCGCCGCATGGCATCGGAAACGACCGAAAACGGCTACGCGCCGCGGTCGAAACATCCGGAAACCCTACATGGATTTCGGTTCGATGTATGCGGACCGGCCGTTCTCCTCCATCAAGCCCTTGGACATCGAGCGATTCCAGCGACAGTTTTCGTCGCCGTACAGCCACAACGGCGGCCTAAGCCACATCACGGCCCTGTTCAATTGGGCCATCCGCATGCAACTGGTGGACATGCGCAACCCGTGCAGCCCGATCCGTGCCCGGAAGGTGGTGCGCCGCCGCCGGGACTACTCCACCGAACAGATCAGGCAGATTGCGGCCCATATCTTTTGTCCCGTGTTCGAAGTGCCACCCGACACGGCTAGCATGGAAGGCCTCACCAAGCGGGTCATGGCATTGACCAAGGGCAACGTGACCACCGCCAATGACCAAATGCAGGAACTCTGCAATTTCATGGGTATCCTGTTCCTGACCATGGCCCGCCCCAGCGACCTGGCCAAGGCGGAATTCGACCATTTCGATCTGGAGAAGCTTGTCTGGCATAAGCACAACACCAAAGGCATCAAACTGTCGCGTTCACTCTACGAGTACGCCTACCGTTCGGTGCCGATCCATCTCCGGGTTGCTGGGATGGTGCAGGCCCAACGCCTTCGCTGGCCTGACAGCAAGTTGCTCTTCCCATCCCATACCGACATGACCCAGCCCCGCGACAACTTCCGCAAGGGACTGGACCGGTTCAAAGCCCTGCCGGGCGTCCCGGAGTATTTCCAGCTGTACGACCTCAAGCGGATTGCGATCTCGCTGATGCTGGCGGGCCAGGGCGTGTCGCACGAGGCCATATCCCACTACGTCGACCACAAGGGGAATCTTGAAACGACGATGATCTACGATCTTGGCTTGGTCGACCCCATGCGTCCGGTCACCGAAAAGCTCGGTGCCCTCCTCGGCATATAAGGCTTGACGTCATTTTTTGGCTGTGAGGCAATGAGCCTGCGGCGATCTCCGCCGCAAAAATCCCATCAAGGAAAGTACGGATTCATGGAAGCCATGCAAGCGCTGGTGCTGACCAGCACGCAGTTGCGCGACATGCTGACGGAGGCTGCAAAACTAGGAGCCGCCCTCGCCGTAGAAGAACTTCGCGCAGACCTTCATCAGACGCCGGACGATGCAACCCTACAGAAGCTCCGATGCTATCTGGCTGACCCCGCCTCCCTCGCTAATCCGCAGGACCACTGGGCGCATAGCGACCTCATCCGCCGGGTCCAGGCAACGACCCGCGGCAAGCCAAAATCCACGGCCTGGTTTATGAAGTTCCAGCGGGAAACCGGCCTGAACGAGTGCTTTGCCCGCCAGAGCCCCGCCTACGGCCGACGCAGGGAATGGACATTCGTCGACATCAGGTTGGCATGGGATGCCTACTACCGCAAACCATAGAGGCAATACTCACACTGCTTCAGGTCAGCCGCCTCAGGCCGAAGAGGTTGCGGAAGTCATAGCCGAATAATACCAGGACGGGACATGTAGTTGGCATCATGATTTACCAACTCGGTCAGTATTCCCTCCCGAAGCCGATAGCGGACAACCCAGGCGGCGCATTGGGATCGAGGCACCGCTACAATGTAACGACAATTTACGGCGAGATCGCGCACGACCCCATTCGGCCCCCTTAGTATGAATGGGCTACGCCATTCGGAAGCAGGCCCGGAGTTTCGCTTGTTGTTGGAAATTGCGTCTTGGGGCATTTCAACCCCGAGAAGGAATGTCAGCGGCCCCGACTTGTTTTGGGCATAATCGCAACTCGCGCCAATGCGAACCAAACGGATCGTGCAATCCGCCCATCTTTCCGGGATTGCCCTAAACTCGTCATTTTGAAGAACTAGTGTCGTAACGCCAAAAAGCCGCTGAGTTTCGACGTCAGACCAGGCGAATGGAAAATCGACAACTGCGCCCCAATCCGTAGGAGCTATCGACTCCGATCCAGCATGGGCGAGATGCAGCATTCCGTTGATTTGCGCTGCTTGTGAAGGCGTGGGTTTGCCCAGACCAGCATCGCCGGCGTGCGTAACTGCAGCACGCCATAAAGCCTCTGAACCCGCCGAAGGATCCTGATTTACCACTCGATCGGCGAGAATTGGGGCAAGGGTTGCGTTTATTGCGGTGCGCGGGTTTAACGCGGCGTTCGAGGCACCCGTTGCAGCAGCTGCCAGATGGCTCATGATCCGATCAAGCGCCTCTGGATAATCGACACTCGTGCGATGCGCGGCTGGAACAAGATCCAGAAGCGAAGCCAGCGTATTTCCGGCGGCCTTTACGACCTCGGTCTCCCATCCGAGAAGCGCGGAAAGCTGATGATTGGACGTGAGGGCGTCCTGCAGTGCGGCCTGAAGCGATGGCGCGCCCTGCCTGACCGTGCCATTTACAAGATCAATGAACGTCGTCTTGTCGATGGCAACGACATCGATAGGGCGCGCATATGACCGCGCTTCGGTAATACTGATGTCGAGATAAGCCCGGAGCTCATCCCTCAACTGGGGGTGCTCGGTCCACAGCACCAGAATGAAGGGGCCTCCCGAAGGGCTGATAACGTCCTCGAGAATCGAGGCGATAACTCCGAAATGATGGCGGTGGTCTGACCCGGCAGGGCCAACCGTCAGGTGCAAGTCCATCAAGAGCGCCCTTACCCCAAGGAAAGGCGCTGCAGAGACATCTGTGGCTGGATCGTACCAGATACAGAGGCAGTCAGAATTTTCTCGCTGGAAGGCCTCTTTAATAGCCGTCAGGTGCTCACGCTTGTCATCCAGAGCAACAAAACGGGGAGGAACGAACATCATTCAGTCCTTGCTGGGGGAAAAACCATTGCCAAAGTAGCACCGTCAAAATTTTCTGGAACGTTAGCCTCAACTGGGTCCGGAAACAGAAGCCGGCCTCCGTTCAGCTCCATAACCATGTTTGTATAGTAAAGGCCAACGCCCATTCCTTCGGGTCGGCGAGTAAAAAATGGTCTTATGAGATCGTCAGGATTATCCTTGAAACCTGGTCCTGTGTCGGACATCACTACAGCAGGCCCGCCATCGAAACCATCGTAGATATCCATGTATATTATTCGAGGAGACGGCTTTGCGTCGTCTTCCGGCCATCTGACATCTAGCCAGTAAATTGCATTGTCAATCAAGTTACTCAAAGCGCCAAGTGCCAGCCCGAATGAAAAATTTGCGAAGACCTCGGGCGCATCGTCTTCCAGAGCAGGGCAGACAAGTCGAACATTGTGTGCCCGAAAACGGACGGCGGTCATGTCCCGGGCGCGCTTTATCAGCTGCTTGAGACTATTGTCCTTGCGGTCGCCTTTTCGCAGCAGGACAGCGAAGCCATCTAGCAGCCTGACGAGCTCCCGGGCCTGCCCTTGGACTGTTGTAGTCTCTGTCCCGGCCTCTATGGCCTTGTAGAGAAATCTGACACCTTGCTCAATTTCGTGAAAAACAACTGCCAGGCCCATACCGGAAAGGCCGGCTTTCAGGAGTGTTTCTCGCATTTCGTTGTAGTCGCCCTCGATCTTGTCGATGAGGGGCACCATCTGATCTGAAAGGCGGTGCTTTTTAGCGATATTTCGCAAGTCCTGCAGCGGTTTGGTAATTCGCCGCGTCTCTGGGTCTGAACCAGCGCCCAGAATTAGCCGGATGTGATCCTTGTCTATTTTTCTTTCGGTCGCCAGTATGGACATTGCGCCCAATACGATCTGCCGCAAGTGGCTATAGGCGAGGTTCTCCACAAAGCCTTCGCGGTTTGTCTTCTCAACGAGATCTGGGCTGTTCTCCAGCGAGAGCTCTATTGCGCCAACAACAATGTTACGACTGATGTCACGTGTGGGGTTGTTGACCCGCTGAAGGTCCAGGCCAAGCCAATCGTCTCCAGGTTCGCCGTAGTTGTAAATGCGCATTCCATCCCGGTAGACCCTGACTCCACCGCTATCGTCGAGGAAGGTCTGGATGAGCTCGCTGTCGCCCAGCCGCGACAGCACAAGGCGGTCCCTGTCAAATACGTAAAACTCGCCCGATACGGGGCCCAATCCAGCTATCAGGGTCTTGTCGGCCAATTGCTTCTTTGCGACACGTGGTTTGTCCAGATCTGGACTTGCTTCCCGTTCGTAGGCGCGATCTGGAGCCACGAGCAGGTGGCCAGATTCCTCGCCGACAGTTCTCGGTTCCCGTTGAATTCCAGGAATCCCCCGGAAGGAGTACTTCCAGGCGAATTGGGTGCCATCAAACGTGAAGCTGAAATGCCAAGGAGCCCTTTTCAAAATGGCATCCATGTCGGGTACGTCTGCTATCCATTCCGGATGCTCAGGCACCAGGAGGGTCGCCTCGAAATCTGAAGACCGATTGGCAAAGGGCGATGAGATAGACGTAATCTGTCTGAATAGGCGCCTCACATTGCCTCTCGACCAGCTTTCGTCTCGAAGCTGAGAGATGACGATTTTCGTGCCGGTCTTGTTACCAGTAAAAACTTCCGGGTCGCGAGCAATGACCGTAACGGCAGCGTCTTCGAGAAATTCCACCTCGATGAGCTGGGCCCAGTCGATCTCAACAACGCATTCCGGTTGACCAAGTGCCCGCGTAACGAGCGTAATCTTATCGCCTAGCTTATGGACGGCAAAGCGCCCTAATCCCTTCTCTCCAAGGGGAAGACGGCCGAGCTTGGTGCGCTGAACGGCTGCCCGCTGCTGTTTTCGATGGTCATGTGCGGGAACAAGCCAAATATTCTGGATTGTCTCCAAAGACATGCCACTACCATCGTCTTCCACTGTAATGAACGGCTCCGAATACAGGCCAGAAATCGTGACAGTCACCTTGGTCGCATCAGCATCATATGCATTTTTGACTAGCTCGAAGACCGCAAGACGCGGCGTACCAATAAGCTGATCGCCCAAGAGCTGGAGCAGCCGAGCCCGAGGCCTGAATGAAAGCGACTGTTCTGATGAAGTGTTCATATTTAATTGAGCATGGTGCAGGAGTAACGGATTGTCCAGTCTCGTGAAACTGTTTGTTTGTTATCAATTGCGGCTTAGGCGATGGCTATAGTTGATGGTCCTCCGGCGCTTAAGTCATTATTTCAGACCGGTCTGGCGCGGAGGACGACCTCAAGCTTTCTCGTCTATCTGGCGTCTGGTGACAAGGGATACAAATTCTCCCAGCGTCATCAGCCAAGAGCGCTGGCTGTCACGGTAAGTCTCATGAAGCCTTGCCGGCAGAACGAGCTGAAGGCGTTCTGCTTTCATCTGGTCCGTCTGGTTCTCTGAAATCGCGGGCTCAAGGGTCAGAAGATGCTTGGCGGGGATCCTCGCTGCCTCCGGCAACACCTGTCGCCACCGGTCCTTCAGGGTTGACTTCGACGCGAGCATGGTCAGCAGGGCGGGGGAAAAATCGGGATTGTGATACTCGCTGTGGCCGGGAAACAGAAAATCCGGCTTGTTGCGGTTCTCCGTTTCGGCACCGCGCGAAAAGTGGATTGAGCGCGCCTGGAATAGCGCCTCCAGATGATGCTCCAGCGACTGTCCTGCCCGCGATTTCCTGCGGTTTTGCACACTCAGGGAGAATGCCAGAAAACCATCAACATCCGCTATGTCATCGCCGCCGACAAATCCGTTGCGCAGGCGCTCTGCCACGATGTGGCGCTCCAGCCGACGGAAAAGAAGCTCTTCGCGCTCCAGCCATGCCATCAGGACAGCGTCCGGATTGTCGAGCGGCGAGACGCCGGCAAGCGAAGTCCGTGCAAGCTGCGAGAACTCCCGTGTTCCGGGAAACTTCATCCCAAATTTTTCGATAAGGGTATCAAGCTCATCGGCCTCTGGCTCTTCGAGCTCGATGCCTAACTCGTCGAGTATATAGCGGGCGGCGAAGTCCACCCTGGCGGCCTGGTCCACAGTAATTTCGCGACCAGTAAACTGGAGCTCGGGCTGCTCCTCCAGACCAAAAAGCCACAGCAGCTGGTTCTGGACGGTGCTTTCGGCCGGCGTGACAATCGCCATTGCCGTACCGTCGCGCCGCAGGGCAACGAACAGCGTATCACCCTCCTTCATCAGATCGGTCACGTCGTTGGTGTAGTAATAGAGGTGGTATTCGGTGCGTGTGGCATGCTTTCTCCGCGCATCGTACCAGCTCAACATGCTATCGGCCGCAACACCCTCCTGCTCCTCTCCAAGCCATATGAACCGCGTCGGTATTTTTTTCCGGTCAGCATCACCCATGAGTGTCCGGAGCGTGCGGGAACTGTTGAATTCGTGCTGGTGGGAGCCGTCAGGCGACGTTTCCACCATGCTCAGCCGCTTGACGGCCACGCCTTCGAAGTAATCAGAGAGCAGGCCACGTCTGATCACTCCATCCCCCGAATTGTGAGCAGGGGCTGCCCGGATTCTAGCCACGCTGCGCATTGGGCGATAACTTCGCCAAGTGGCAGGGCGGTTCGGCCGCGTATGGCACATTCCCAGACGACTCCGCAACGCCAGCCGTGCTCGGCCAGCGCAGCCTCGGCCACGGTATCCCGCTCCCGGTTGCGGGCAATTTTTTCGCGCCAGAAGTCTGGACGCGTGCCTGGCAGCCGGAACAGGTGGCAGTCGTGACCGTGCCAGAAGCAGCCGTGGGCAAACAGTGCGGCCCGCCGTCGCGGAAACACCATATCCGGACGGCCGGGTAGCCGCCGATCGTGAAGTCGATACCGGAAGCCGCCCGCATGAAGGGCAAGTCGTAGTATCAGTTCGGGCTTGGTATTGACGCCTTTGATGCCGGCCATCATCCGGCTGCGCACCTCTGGCGATACGATGTCAGCCATGGGCCGCCAAGGCTCTGTCTGCATCTGGTCGTGTTACCCGGCGGACAAGCGGAGACGGTCCGGCGGTGGGCGCACGCCCCAAAGCCACCTCAAGATGGGGCCGGATGGCCTGCGCGACAAACTCAACGACAGGCACCACCACGGCGTTGCCGAACTGGCGATAGGCCTGGGTGTCGGAAACATCTATCCGGAAGTGGCGGCCGGGGCGCTCAAAGCCCATAAGCCTTGCACATTCCAGCGGTGTCAGGCGCCGCGGCCGTTTTCCGGGCTGGTCAATCAGGACCTCGGACCCGTCCTTGTAATAGCGCGCCGACAGGGTCCGGGACACGTCGTCCGGACCAAACAGGCTGAACCCGAAACCGTTGCCTGCGGCGCGGTGTTTTTCCCGATAACGTTGCAGATATTCCCAGAGGCGTGGCGTCAGGGTGTATTTCGGATCGACCTCATCATGATCCTGCAGGATGGTCCGCAATTTCGGTCCCGAGCCCGGTTTCGGCAGCACCAGCGCTTCGAAATCGAAATCGGTCGGGTCCCTGAAACCTACAATGAATATCCGCTCGCGTTTCTGGGGCACCCATGGCTCCGAACTGATGACCCGATGCTGGACGTGATATCCCAGCTCGTTCCGCAGCACGTTGATGATGGTGGCGAAGGTCCGCCCCTGGTCGTGGCCCTCCAGGTTCTTCACGTTCTCAAGGACAAACGCGGCTGGCCTGTGATGCGCAATGATTTGCGCGGTGTCGAAAAACAGTGTGCCCTGCGTATCGCACAGAAAGCCATGCGGGCGGCCCAGCGCGTTCTTCTTGGACACGCCGGCAATGGAGAACGGCTGGCACGGAAACCCTGCCAGAAGCACGTCGTGCTCGGGCACTTTCTCGGGATTCTTCGAATATTCGCGAACGTCACCGCCGATCGGGTGATTGTCGGGAAAATTCAGCGCGTAGGTCTTCTGACAGCCCGGATCCCATTCTGAGGTAAACACGCAGCGACCGCCGATGCTCTCAAAACCCATCCGGAGGCCGCCAATACCTGCGAAGAGATCGATGAACCGGAATCCGGCCGGCACTTGCTCCACCGCTGCGAGCCGCTGACGTGCAGCCTCCTTAAGCGTCCGCATGGCAAGCCTGCTCGGCTCACTCTTGCCTTCCTCGTAGCGGTAGACCGTACGCAAAGCCACCTCCAGAAGGGTAGCCGCCTGTTCCAGGTTCAGGCCTGCCTGGTCCCGGAGTCTTGTGAATTCTGTACGTTTGCTGCGCATGGGTGCTCGAATCGTTTCTGTGTCATTTTTTGACAGTCTGGCACCAGATGTCCTAACGGGCAATGAATTTTGTTCTCTTTTTGTTCGCGAATGCGGCAGCGTCCACACGTTAGTTTATGTCCTGTGCTGAGAAGGCTCACCAATGATCGGCCTACTGCGGTTTGAAGGGCGCGTAATGAAGGTGCCCTATGAGCGCCAAATGCACTGGTCGATGCGTTTGAAGTTACTGACCGACATGGCGCCGCGCTCGTTGCGTGCCCGCGACCCAGGCTCGCCCAATCTGGCGACGACGGCACCCAGATTTCCCGCGGATCGAGCGCCATTACCGGTCTTGCACTTCGACGATTGAATGTGGCTCCACTCGCCTGTATCGGAACTCGCGCTCTATCTTGCCGGCGATCGCGTCAGGAGTGGAGCGGCCAGTTTCGTCTTTATAGGCGCTGCAGTCGACTTTTCGACCTGCATCTCGCGCCTTCTCTGCTGCCCGGTGCCACCGGGCCTCATCTGTCAAAGGGCCAACTACCGCGAAGGTGCGGTTATCGTGGTCTCTCAGATACAAGCAGAATGGATCGTCAGCCTTCATCAGAGCACTCCAGAACAAAGGACGGCCGCGGGACTCTATCGTGTGCGGTAAGGTCCAGCAAATGCTTGATGTGGCATGACGGTGGTAAACTGTACCCCGCCTCTACCCTTTGCAGGAGCGCCTGTGCGCCTGACTTCGGGCAAGCAGCACCCTCGATGTCACCGGCGCGGCTCTCCCGCCGACCGGTCCTCGGGAGGGCTCTGGTCATTTTTCCACCAGATGACGTACATTGATCCGATCTTGACCATCGGCACACGACGTTCACGTTCGCGGACGCGCAACTCGCGATAGGTCTTCACCTTCAGCGTGCCCCCCGGCAGCCTGATCCGCAACGCCATGTCCATTATCCTCAATAGCGGCGACCTACGCGCCTTTTGTGACGGAACAGCAACTCAAGTATTGCTGAACGGGCCGATTCTGCCTTCGTCAGCACTACGGATGCAGGCGTGAAATTGTACTGTTGCTGACGTTGTAGCGATGGGCGACCTCTCCTCTCGCCTCCCCGGCGGCAAGCCGTGCCAGCGCCTCCCGCTGCTGCTGCTGGGAGAGCTTGGGCTTCCTGCCGAACTTGACGCCTTTGGCTTTGGCGCGGGCGCGCCCGTTCGACGTGTTTTCCAGGATCCTGCGCCGCTGCCATTTGGCGGCCCAGCCAACCAGGAAGAGGATCAGGTCTGACATTTCCGACGTAGTATCGATAAATGGCTCGTCGAGCAGGCGCAGCCCGGCCCCGGCCGTTGTCACTGTCCTGAGGATGTTCAGCATGTCAAAGGGATCCCGCGCCATCCGGTCGCTGACGACGGCATGGACCACGTCGCCTGGCTTCAGGGCTTTCAGCAGCCGCTGTAATTGACGGCGGTCGGCATCCTTGCCGCTGCGCTTCTCAAAGAAAATCTTCTCGCAACCTGCCGCTTGCAGGCGCTCGATCTGGGCGGCCAAGTCCTGTGCTTCAGTGGACACCCGCGCATAGCCGTATTTCATCCAAGTAAACCCTCCCCTAGTTGCTGCGTAAGTCACGAGTTTTGCAACGGCCCCGTTATCATATATTTGTCGGCATTTTCGAGCGCGGGTCACGATTGTTTGCCTAAAGCTTGTGCATAAAAGCCAAGACGGGCTTAATTAGCGCGAGCTTATAGTCGATCCCAGAACTCGTGATTTCTGGCTAAGGATCGGGTCCCCGAAACCTCCAGAAACAGGTGTATTTTGAAACGCAACGTAGCATTTTCGATGCTGGCGGCTGGTTTGCTGTCGGCCTGCAACCCCCTGGCGGCTCAACAGCCGAAAGACCAAATCGTTGGCCGGTGGGAGAGCCCGACCTGGACGAGAAACGAAGTGCCTTTGTTCGCCCAATTCAGCGCAGACGGACGGGTGCAGTATATGGACTCCATGGGAACGACCGGTCGAGCCGAGTGGATGTTTCTCGAGAGCGGGGATCTGCAATTGACTTACCCGGCTGGGCTGTCGCGACGGTGCACTGTCGGGTTCGACCAATCCAAGAACATGAAGCTCACCCCGCCAACCTGCCTTTATGGTTGGGATGACATGGGTGAAAGCGTGGTGCTGGCCAAGCAGTAGGGGGCTCATTTGGTATTCAGGCGAATTGCGGGCGTGGCGGCAGCCTGCCTCACGGCAACATTGGCCATGGCGGCGGGAAACGGTGCGCCCGGCGAACTCATTGAGGTTCGGGTGAGGCTGTCGTCCGACACCGGTTGCTGGTTCTATTTCGGAGACGCCACGATTTTCACCGGTAAGTTCAAGAAAGGCGCCTACATCGGCGTCTCGATGGTCACGATCGGCAGAGATGGATTCCCCGAAGCCCCCGACCAGGAAGAACGGTCGCCAGTGCTTGACGCGCCGGAGCTGAGCGGAGGCCCAGCAAACCGGCACTGGTTTGGCCCACTCGCCGCCTCCAAGGATTACCAGATTATGTTTTCGCCACGTGCCTCGTTCGGCTCCACCGCACTGGTGACGGTTTGTGGCCGGACTTCGCTAGAAAACTGAATGTCGCGGGACGAAGGCTTTTTGCATTGACCGCAGACACTTGTTAAAACTCAGAAATGGTCAAGCCGCTTCTCGATCCAGATGTCGCCGACGAGGCGCCGACGTCTCCGGTCCTTACCGGATATGATCAAGAGCACATGGTGACCTATATGCGTTTGCTCGATGCCGCCGCCGAGGATGCCGACTGGCGAGAGGTTGCCAAGATCGTCCTGCGCATCGATCCAGCCAAGGAGCCCGATCGCGCCTTCCGGGCCTGGGAGACCCATCTCGCGCGCGCCCGCTGGATGACCACGACCGGTTATCGATATCTGCTGGCCGGTGGCGCACCTCACTGAAGCCCTGAAATCCGGCTGGGCGGGCGGGGCGCGCGAGGGGCGGATCAGGGGCGCCCTCGCCTGTTCTCAGTCGGTTCGATACTGGCCTGAGGACATTCCGGCGCAAAAAACCCGGAACATCGCTGCCCCGGGCCAAGGCTTTCCGGCCTCTATTCGGCGTCGAGCACCACCTCGTCACGGCTTACCCCTTCCTGGCTGACCGGCATTCATAGCGCGGCGGGGAGCCAGCCCTTGCGCCCAGTTCCTTCTCGGCCTGCAAGATGCCGTCGGGTTTCGGCGCACGCTCAACCGCTTTCGCGGCATCCTTCGGGCATCCGGCTTCGCTCGTCACACCGGCGATGTCGGCCTTCGACAGGCAAGTGAGGAACACCGCATCCGGCGCCTTCTGTGCCGAAGTCTTCTTTGCGCGATGAGGCCGCTTGCTGAACAGGTCAGCGACTTCCTCGGCAATCACGGCCAAAAGCATCAAGATTGTAAGCTGTGCGAAATGATCGCCTGCAAATGGAAGCACCGAGGCCCAGCCCGGCTTGGCCTTTTCAATCAGCACCACCACGAGATCGGTGATCAACGCAATTCGCATAAACACGGACATAACAGTCTCCCTGTCGTGACCGGCCGATCGTCTACTTTTTTTTGAACTCGCCTAGTTTGTGGCCAAGCAATGCCAGCCCGCTACGGTCTACGCCGGCATGCACCCTTTGCATTCTGTCGCCTTCGACCGTCTCCGTCGAAACATAAGGCAGATGAGTTAGCACTCCTGCCGCATATTAGCTTTGTCCAGCTTCAACCAGCGCACGTTGGTGTGCGCACATCAGGAGCGATAGCGAGTGGTAACCACTTGCGATTACTAGGCACATGCGCTAAGCGCTGTTGTTCGTTAGAAACATGCCGCTGCTGGTCAATCTGCCTGTCGGCACTTAGTTCGGGGGCAGTATGGGTGACTGGGCGGACGTTTATATCAACGGCCTTGATGAGAGGCTGTCACTTCAGCGGTTGGCGCTGTTTTACATCCCATCGGCGCTTAAACTGATGAGCGATAATGGTATTACCAAAAGCTCTCTAGCGACCTTCTCCATGAATATCAAAGGGAAGCCTTCCGCTGGCCGTCAGGCAATAGCGAAAGTGGCCGAATGCAAACCGGTGGTTTATGATTCCGCAGTTGGATTCGTAAGTGCTTTCAATATGTACTGTGAACGTGAAAGTAAAAGTGCCCAATTGGCAAGTTTGGACATCGTAGCTTGCGTATTCAGACTAGAAGGCCTCGATGCTCGGCTGAAGGCATTGAATGTGACGGTTGAAGCGCTATGTTCCGAAACCAAGATTTCGGCGGCGGTTCTGGCGTCGGCGATCAATGGCTTTCGCGTTCAGCTAGCCGACGCACTGACCGTCCTAAATATCTTGAACAAGCTGGCGGAGGCCCGGACTCCCCCTGTGCCTCCTTTGACGATATCCGATTTCATCGTCATTTCCCCGAAGCTCAACAGGATGTCGATTTCAAAAGTTTCTGATGAAACATACGTTTACTCGAGATATGACCTGAAAAATGCGCCTTCGGACGGCCATCCTTGGACAATAAAAGGGAAGCAACCCGAACGGGCCGCTTCCCTTAGAAAGGTTCCTAACTGAATATTGCCCCCTTTACCACCAGGTCTGGGGGTAGCGATCGCAATTGCCGGCAGACCTCGACATCGAGGTTTCCGCTTATGTAGACGTTTCTGCCTATCGTTTGCAGAGTGTCGCAGCCCTCCAGATCCACATTTCCAAATACCGTTAGATTACTGGGCAAGGCGCGAATGTTCGTCCCAATAAGATTAAGATTGCCGTAAATAGTCAATCCATCGGGAAGGTGATCCACTTCATCATACCCTTCTAAGTCCAAAGAGCAGTTCAGCGTAGCAGGTCCCGATATCGAGATAGAGCCGTCCACTATACCGATCTGACAGTAAATACCGTTGACAGTCATGAGAGTACCTCCTGCCCCACACGCGGGGCGCTGTGGGATTGAGGATGAAGCTTTTCGATGTTTCGGCGTATTCCACATGCTGCCATTAACCTCGCCGAGCGTCAAACTATTCGTATGCGGCGCGATCTATCATTCCGACATGACGGCTTTTTAAAGCATAGCTTTGAAAGAAGCCGATCAAAAACTCCCGCGCTGGTTGATTCTCTTATCTAGCTTAGCTCTTTAGATAGTTAACAAAAAGCTGGCGAGGACCGGGTCCCGGATCTACGTTTGTTATTGTCTGAAGGGTGGGGGAGCGCGAGGGGCGGGTCCAGGGGGCCTCGCTCGGCCTCGGCCGGTTCGACACCGGCCAGGGGACGTTCGGCACGCAAGAAGGCCGGGATTTCTCTGTCCCGGCCCGCTTGTAGGGTAATCTGCTATTCGGCGGCGATCGACACCTTCTCAATGGCTGGTGCTGGCGCTTTCAGGGCTGTGGGCAGCCAGCCCTTGCCATCCAGTTCCTTCTCGGCCTGCAAGACGCCTTCGGGTTTCGGGGCGCGTTCAACCGCTCTGGCAGCATCTTCCGCACACCCGGCCTCGCGCATCACGCCGGCGATGTCCGCTTTCGACAGCCGCGACAGGAATGCCGCCTCCGGCACCCACCACTGGCCCATGTCCAGACCCACCGCCATTGCCATCAGGTCGGCGTTGGCAATGCGTTCCTTGCCGGGTTCATGGCGGGCGACCACGGCGTTGAGGTTGGCGGCAGTCACCACCGCCAACAGGTCAAGCAGCACGTCCTGCGGCTGCGTCACCAGCCATGGCCAAAGGTCGGCAGGGTCCCCGGGCAGGCGATGCCCCCAGCCCTCCAAAACCTCGTTCCAGCCGGTCAACGCACGGCAGGCCTCCGGCTCCTTAATGGGCGGAACCAGATTGCGGCGCTGGCCGGTGACCTCCACCGCTGTCTCGATACGCCCATGGTGGTAATCGTAGAACAGGCGGCTGACCAGCGCATGCAGGATGGCGACCAGCGCCACATCGGGACGGTTCGACAGTTCCACGCGCAGCGCTGCCGTGCGGATGGCCGTCAACTCCTCGGTCAGGGCTGCCGATATGCCGGTGTCCTCCTCTTCCGGGCGTTCCGCCTGCCTCGCTTCGACGCCCTCATCTTGGTCGTCGGCTTCGTCGCCGCCCTGCAAAGTGGCAAGGGCCTTGCGGTCGTCGGCCTTGACCAGTCCCGGCGTCACCTGCAACATCCCATCGTAGGATAGCGTCACAAGACAGCCCGCCTGCGCCATTTCACTGGGGTCAAAGGCTTCCGCCGCGTTCTGGATCGCCTCGATGCGGCTTTCCAGCGCCTGCACCTTGGCCTCGTCGATCCCGATTTGCGGGTCGCCTTCGGCGTAGGCGTCGATGGCTTCGGCCAGCTCGTTGTATTGCGCATCCAGTGCCGCCAGTTCCGCCTGCTCGGCCTCGGTGAGGTCGCGCCGCACCGCATGGATGCGCCCGAACCCGCCACTGTGGATGAAGGTACTGTCGAGGCTGATTTCCACCCATTTCCAGCCCAGCGGGCGCAACTCATCGGCCACCGCCTCGAGCCGGTCACTGGCAAGCTTCACCAACAAGGGCCGGTCGGTCAGGAACGTCAGATCGTCGGCGGCGAACAGGTCACGCAACACCCCGCCCCCTGCGGCCTCGTACGCCTCAACACCAACAAAGCGGGCCAGCCGGTCGTTGCCGCGCACATGGGCGCTGGTCAGGAACGAGCGGATGCTGCCCGGATTACGGCTCCAGCCATCCTGCTCGAACCATGCAGCCTCCTGCGCCGCATGGTCGTCGCTCAACGCCAACGCCTTGGCCTGCTCAAGGGTCACTTCATCAGCGCGCATGGCGTCGAGGATGCGCGGCGACAGGCTGGCCAGTTTCAGCCGCTGGCGTACCGTGACAACGGACTTGCCGAAGCGGGCGGCAATGTCCTCGGCCGCCATGCCCTGTTCGACAAGGTCGCGGTAGGCAATGACCTCGTCCACCGGGTGCATCGGCTCGCGCTGGTCGTTCTCGGCCAGCGAAATCTCGGTGCCGCTGCCGTCCTCGCTCAGGATGGCCCTGACTGGGTAGTCCTTGGTCACCGCCACGCCCTGCACGGTGCGACCTTCCTCCAGCAGCAGCCGCAACGCCCCCAGCCGCCGCCCTCCGGCAACGACTTCGAACTTGGCACCTTTAGGCGCCTTGCGGGTCACAAGGTTGTGGATGAGGCCGTGCGCCTCGATACTGGCGGCCAGTGCGGCCCTCCCCGCCTGCGCATTGACGCGGCGGACGTTGGATGCGCTCGGCACCAGCTTGCCGAGAGGGATGGTGATTTCATTCGTGTTCATGGACTTGCTCCTTTGATTGTCGTTCAGGATTTTCCCTTTCCCTTACGGGTTCAGGTCACCTGAACCCCTGCCTCGCGGCGAGTAGCGGGGAGAGAGGGGGCAAGCCCTGGGGGCGGAGGGGTCTCCCCGGTCTGTACGGAGCGAAGCGGAGGAAGATGGGGGAAACCGCCAGCGGCGGCTTGCTGGGAGAGAGGGCCGCGCGCCTCTCTCCCTGTCACACAACAAACGTGCCGACAGGCACATCCATATCGGCGCAGCCGTGCCGCGTAAGCGGCCACAACAAAAAGGGCGTACAAAGCGGAGTCGATGAAATGTCCGCAGGGCGGACAAGGGTCATTTCATCGGCGGAGCCGGTTCGTGACCCCGAGACCGGTTCAACAGGGCGGCCTAAGGAGGGTCAGCATAGCGCCGCCACAGGCGGGACGCGGGACTGACCGCCCCCGGCAAGGGGTGCCATTCAGCTCAGACGACGTCGTGCCGTGGCATCGAGTCTTTCCCCGCTTAGAGGCGTGCCTCGGAGTTGCAGACAGAAATGGCTACGCGCAAAAAAAGACGCCCCGAACCAAGGTTCGGGGCATCTGGTGGAGCCGGATCCTTTACGCGGATCCTCAGTAGCCAACGGGGGCCATAACAGAGCACCCCACAGCGGCACATACTGCGAGAATGGTGATCCCGAAGAGAGTCCCCTTCATGATCAGGATGAGCTTGCTCGGATCGAAGTAAGTTTCATTCATTTGGCAGTTCCTCCTTGCAGAAGAACTGGTACCAAAATATGGCACCATTTGTCAAATGGATTTTTGAAACTATCCGAGCGAATGCCTCATATCTGCCACAACAGGCTTGCGCTGCAGAATGGCAGAGGCGGTATCGAGCGTTGCCCGTGCCCGCGCTTCGACGTACTCAATAAGGTCAGGCGTCGGGATAACGTTCTTTCGACGTCTGTCCTTGGGATCGTCTTCGAAGGCGACGAAGCCCAGTCGTTCCGCTTCGGCCACGTATTTCTTGCAGGTGTCCAGATGGTCTGCAGGAACCATCCGGCAGGCTTGCGAGCGCGACACCGTCTTTCCATCGAGGTGACGCAGGTAGATATTCATCAGGAGACGCTCGATAAACGCGTGCAGCCGCTGGTCGTCGACATTGTCATGGAGCTCGGTGATAAAATCGCTGAACGTGACGATGTTGTGCCTCACTGCATCCAGGAGCTGGTCCCGGCTATAGTCATTGTTCATCCGAAAATCCTTCTCGCCGGTGGAATGGCATGGCGCTTTGGTACCATATAAGGGCACCAGTTATGGTATCATTACAGCGACACCCACAATTAATCGCAAAGTCGGCCACACAGGTCGTGATGCCGCCGAAACGCCGAAACGGTCATGTGTGATCTTTCGCGAAGTGCGTTATCTTATAACATTTAGGAAGATATTCCGCAAGAAGTTGACGTGGCAGCTGCCCCCGAAACTGAACCAGTCGCCGCAGGATCAGGCACGCCTACTGGCGCACCAACGGTACTTCGTCTACCGGTTCAGGCGGTAGAAGCGCAATCACTTCGACGCCTGCTCGGGCGTGTTGGGCAAGTTCGTTGGCGCGACCTACCACCGCCAATTGTCCGGCATACATCGTACTGCCGCGGAGCTTCGTCAAAGTCTTCACCGACAACCTCCGACGGCATGGGGCGCACAGGTCATTGTGTTCCCGATCTGTTCGGCGCGCAAGGGACGGTGTATCGTTCGCACATGGAATCATCCATCTCCCGGTCCCGCAGAACCGAAACGTCGCCGCAGCGTCCGATAACGCTCGACAACCGCACCTGCGTCTATTGCGGAGACGTGCTTTCACCCAGCACCATTTCACGTGAGCATGTAATCGGGCGCCGCTTCGTCCCCAAAGGCAAGCTAAACGGCCAATGGAACCTGATCCTCAATGCCTGCCGAGGCTGCAACGCGCGCAAGGCCGATCTTGAGGACGACATTTCCGCGATCACTCTCCAGCCCGATGCCTGGGGCCGCTATGCCCATGATGACATAGGCGCGATTGAGGACGCGCGTCGCAAGGCGAATAATGCCGGTAGTCGTCGCACTCGGAAGGCGGTCAAGGATAGCGGCGAAGAGATGAAGTTGGACGGGACCCTCGGGCCTGGGGTGGACATCTCGTTTCGATTTTCCGGTCCGCCGCAGATCGATGACAATCGCGCGTTTGAACTGGCCCGCTTGCACCTAACGGCGTTCTTCTACATGCAGACCTATAACCGCGAGACCCGTCGTGGAGGGTACTGGCTTCACGGCTATCATCCAGTCGCGACGGCTACCCGCAGCGATTGGGGCAACGCACTGATGACCGCATTCATGCGTACGGTCGAGCCTTGGGATTGTCGCGTGCTTGCGATCTCCGCTGACGGGTTCTTCAAACTCATCACGCGCAAGCATCCGACCGCTGAAACATGGGCCTGGGCCTTGGAATGGAACCGCAACCGCCGCTTAATCGGCTTCTTCGGTGAACTTGAGCCCGCGCAGGCAATCTTCGACAGCCTCCCGAGGCTGACAGCGCACACGGTCTACCAAGCTCCCAATGAGTCCCTCTCCTATCGGACTGACGTCGCGCTGAAAGAGGATGAGGACACCCTGTTCCTGGTCTTCGATACAACCGAAATACCCGAGTAGCATACATCACTACGATGCCGCCCCGGGAACTGCCATGGACCGCCCCCCTTTTGGAGGCGGTCTGCCGGGGGGCTTCCTGCGGCAGTCGATGCCTATTGCAACAAATCGCTCCGCAAAAGCTCTCCGCAGCCGCTCGTCGCCATCCACCGCGCCCGCGCCAAGTGCGATGCCCAGGCCCGACGTGCCCGTTCCGGCTCACGGTCGGGATCGATGTTCAGGCTGACACGCGCCACGTCGCACCAGTCGGCGCCCTCCGCTTCCGCGATCAGCAGGGCGGCGTAGGTCGGGATGTGTGCCACGTCGTACACCGTGACGACGTCCAAGTCCGGCGCCTCGTCATCGATCCTGCGTTCCAAGGCGGTAAATGGCCCCTCGAGCCAGGCTTCCGCTTCCGGTGGAGGCGCGCCGATACAGCGGCCAATCGAGGCCAAGTGCGCCACGATCTGGTAACGCAGGTGGTCGCGGCTGCCGTAGCGCGCGTCGATTTCGGCGAGCTTCTTGTACAGCCCCCGACGCTTGCCGCGCGGAACATCGGCATCGCCCATGGCGTAGTACCTCGGACCGACGGCACAGATGTCGCAGCCGGTTGCGGCCACCTCATCCACGAACGCCGGAATGTCCTTTTCTCGCATCCGCTTCATTTCAAGAGCCTCTTCGCATCACATTCCCTATCACAACATTCCGGATTCTCAACCGTACCGTGTACTCCGGCGAGCGGGGTCCAGTGCGTTACCGCTTTCACAGCCATGTCCCGGCAGGGCTCCCCTCGTACGCAAGCCGATTCTACGATGGTGACAGGCTTTGGCTAGTCGGCCTCAGGTACTTCAAGGCACTGTCAACAAGATTGAACGCCACCCGGAGGTGGCGTTCTTTCTTATGAAGGCCTCATGCTCGGATGTGGCCGAGGCGCTGAGCCTCACTCGCATAAGCCGACAGAGGCTTGTCCGCCCGGAAATGCAGGTCACGTTCGACCGGCAATCCAAGGCGCCCTCGCACTGACGCGAGTTCGGTCAGGCTGACGCTGCCGAGTTCGGGACAACCGAGCCCGAGGTCATAAAGACCGAAGGCGATATCCGGGTCGTCCGGATCGATCTCGGTAAGTAGCCAGGTCGCACCGGCATCCGGCGTGAACAGTTTGACGACGGGCATGAAGTCGATTTCGCCGTCGGCGCCGCGGAGAGGAAGCTGCTGGCGACCATTCGCCAGCAGCTTCGCCCGCAGGTCTTGGGTCAAGAGCTGCATGGCGGCCTCCTACTCGTCGTCTTCGACTCTGGGAGCGCGAAGGACGATGCGTCCGTCGAGCGGCAGGGCGTCGAGGAGGAGCGTGCCGCCTTCGCCGTCGTCGTGGGCGAAGAAGGAGCCGATGCGGGTCCAGAAGCCCTTCTGGCCTTCCTTGCCGTCCCGCACGGTGTAGGCGTGATAGATCGGCATCTTGGGCTCGGACTTCGCTTCGGTGTTGCGTTTGATGGTCATGGTCTTTTCCTTTGGTTGATGGTGTCTGTCCCGGAGGACGGTTCCAAAGGAGACGTCGTAAAGGGCTGGCTTGTCCCCAACACGGGAGCGCAGCGAAGGAGCGGGCAGGAACGGGACAAGACGGCCGCGCCGGCTAAAAGAGAACAGTCATCAGCTCCGGGCAGACCATCGACGGAAACGCCATGGCCAATCGCACGACATCGGACGTGACGAGCCAAATTCGACAACACGATCACGCTGCGGCGGCGGAGGCTGGAGGCCTGCCGGACGGGCCGCAGTCCTGGCTCCCGTATGCACAGACTGCGCAGGCGGTCGCCACCGACCCGCCAAGCCCGGCCCACACGGGCCACCGCTTGCCGCGCCGAACGCAATCCGGGTACCGGGCCAATGCGGTTGGCCAGGAACACGGAGAAGCGTGACGAGCATGGTCGGGCATGGAATGTCCGACGATGCCGGCGGCCGGCGGTCTGTCACTCGCCAATGTATTGGGGAGTGACAGACCGCCCGCAATCCCACGGTGGATGCCGGGTTCGCGCAAACGCCACCACATGACTCGCAAATGACGCCGCGCTTCGGTGATCATTTCCGGTGCAATGTGCTGGCCACAAACAGGCGACAGCCTCCACTATCCCGGCAGGCAAAAACTGCCTGATCCATCTCACCCGACCTTTTCCCCAACCAAAGGAGAGCAGAATGACTGCTTATCGCATACGTGCGCCGCCGCGGCGGCCACACCTCCGGTTTCGACCTCTCGGTAACCGGATGCCCAACAGGGCAAACCATATCGGCCAGCCGCCCGGCTGGCTCGGGAGGCTCATACCGTAAGGAAATTACGCATTCCGGCCCTGCCGCGAATGACCTTCGCGGGGTGTCACGCTCTACGGACGTGCATCGGCCATCAACACTCAGCCAAAAACAAAAAGCGAGCAAGATGGACGATCTGACCATGGACCTGGTGCGGCTGTGCCAACGCAACCGGGACGGCTCTTATGGCACTCAAAACAACCGCCGGCGCGGCCTGTCCGCAATGGCCAACGACCTCGTGGACCTCGGCTACAAGCTGCCGTCCGCGACTTCCCTCAAACCCAAGCATGTCGAGGCCCTTGTTGAACGATGGCTCGATACCGACACCTCGGATGCGAGTATCCGCAACCGCCTCACCTGGCTGCGCTGGTGGGCGGAGAAGGTCAACAAGCCCAACGTCGTCAACCGTGACAACGCCACGTACGGCGTCGCCGAACGTGGCGAGGTCACGCGCAATCGCGCGCAAACCCTCGACACGGCCAAGCTCGGCACCATCGAATGTCCCTATATCAAGGCCTCGATTCTCCTTCAGGTGGCGTTTGGCCTGCGGCGCGAGGAGGCCATGAAGTTCCAGCCGCAGGCGGCCATCCGCGCCGACCAGATCGCCTTGCAGGCGAGCTGGACGAAAGGGGGCCGGGCGCGGACCGTGCCCGTCACCACGCTGGAACAGCGGCAGGTCCTTGAACACGTTATGCGCCTTGTCCCCGGCGGCGGATCCCTGATCCCCGCGCAGATGACCTATGTCGAACACCTCAAGCGGTTCGAGTACCAGACGCTCAAGGCAGGGCTGCGCAACACCCACGGATTCCGCCACGCCTATGCCCAGCAACGCTATGCGGTGCTGACCGGCCAGTCCTGCCCGCTGGCAGGCGGCAAGCGCTGGGCTGACATGAGCGGAAACGAACGTGCCGCCGACCGCGCGGCGCGCCACCGGATTTCCGCCGAGCTGGGCCACGGCCGCCTGAAAATCACCGACACTTACCTCGGGAGTGCCTTCTGATGAAACGCGCGGAAGGCAATGTCCTCATGGCCACCAATACGAGGACGAAATACGCTGAAAGGCTCTTCAAGCCCGCGACGATCGCGGCCGCCATCGATGAGGCCGCCTTCCAAGGCCATCGCCGCTACCGTGTGGTGCAGGAGTTTCCATTCGACCTTTCTGATACGGAGGCCGCCAAGGCGCTTGAGAAATGGCTCGATTCCGAGCAGTTCGAATACGTCTGGCGTCCGACCCGTCTCGAACAGGATGATTTCCGCCCGTCAATCCTGGCGGAATACCCGGAACTTGAGATTTCCTGGTGAAAATGCCGGAAACAAGGGCAACTGCAAGGAACAGTAATCAAGGCGTCAAAGAACGGGAAAACTGGGCGTTCGCCTGCTCAAGAGGCAAGGGGATGTTCATCCCCCTCTTTTGTTTCTTGCCTCCGCTTCCGGAGGCCTCTGGCACAGCAGTTCTGCTGTGTGACTGAAAGTGGCCCGCCAGCTTTCCACTCCGGCCCTTACCGTAGTCTCGTCACGAATCCGCGAGCGAACATTCTGGAAAATTCGTCCAGCCCCTACCAGAGGGGGGTTTATGCCAGCTGTTTCTTGGTGTTACATCGTCCCGTCTTGCGGGGGCTGGGGCATGCCGGATTGGTTCAAGGATTTCGATCCCTTGAAGGGAATGGAGCCGTTCGGATCGTCCGGCAAAGGGGCGACAGACGGCCTGTCCACCGGGATTAAAATCGGCAGCGCCATCACCAACATGTTCGCCCAGCGGCGGGCGCGCAAACAGATCGAAAACGAGCAGCGCGAGGAGCAGCGGCGCGTCGACGAGGGCATCGCCAACCCGCCGCCGCTGCATGGTTCGGCGCGCTGGGCGGATGCCTCCGATCTCCTGAATGCCGACCTGCTGCACCCGGCGCCGAAATTTGAGAGCGCGTCTTCCATTTTGATCGGGGCCTTCGAGGACCCCGCTCTCGGCGGCGCCGTCGTCGGCCAGATTCACTGGGATGGCGAAGGGCACCTCCTCACCGTGGCGCCGACACGCTCCGGCAAATCGACGACGACGATCATCCCCAACCTGGTCCGCTACAAGGGTTCATGCGTCGTGCTTGACCCTAAGGGCGAGCTCTACGCGCAAACGGCGGCCTGGCGCCGGCAGAACGTCGGGCCGGTTTACCGGATTGCACCGTTCCAGCCCGAAACCGATGCCTACAACCCGCTCGACGGCGTGGTCTCGTTTTCCGATGCGCAGGCGCTTGCCGACCTGATCATGCCGCCGGATCCGAACGCGCCGGACTTCTTCCGCAAGGATGCCATCGCCATCCTGACCGCCATCATCATGTTCGTCACCGAGTCCGCGCCGCCGGGCCATCGCAGCATGGCCGAGGTGCGGCGCATCACCGCCGCGCCGCTCGACCTCTTCACCGAGGCGATCAGGACCATGGCCGGCTCGCGCAACCATGCCATTGCGAATGCCGCCAACATTGTCCTCGGCAAGGACCGCAGCAGGGCCATTCCGGCGCTGCGGGATACCCTCAACACCGAGTTCGCCCTTTGGGACGACCCGGGACTCCACCGTGCGACCTCGGTGGCTTCGTTTGATTTCCGCGCGCTGAAGGATGCACCGGCGACCGTCTACATCACCGTGCCGTTCCACAAGATGTCCGCCTACGCCGCGTTCCTGAAGATCACGCTCACCACCGCCCTGGAAGCGATGCTCCAGAACGAAACCATTCCCGACATCCCGGTCCTCTTCATCCTCGATGAATTCCTGAGTCTCGGCCCGTTCCCGCGCTTCCGCGACGCCATCCGCACGCATGCCGGCGCGGGCGTCCGCCTCTGGTTCTTCCTTCAGGACGTGCCCACGCTGGAAGAACATTATCCCGCCGGCTGGAAGACGTTTTTCAACACCTCGGTGAAAACGTTCTTCGGCACCGACGAACACTTTACCGCCTCGATGATCTCGGATTTCCTCGGCGACCAGACGCGCGGCTACCGCACGGCAGGGACCAGCAACAGCGCCTCGACCGGCCCGGTCTTCAGCGGCAATGGCGCAGGAACGGGCTCGGTCAATCACGGCATCGCCTATTCCGGCCGTCCCCTGCTGACGCCGGACGAAGTGACGGAACTGCTCAGTGGCTCCGCCGCGGACCAGACCCGCATCGGCCTGGTCTTTGCGCGGGGCGTCCGCCCGATCCGGGCCAAACTCGTGCCCTGGTATCTGGGGCAAGCCTGCCGTGAGCGCGTCACTCCACCAGCCAATCGCAGAACGTGAGGAGCGGTATGACCCTTGGTGCTTTCCTGGACGAAGTTAAGCCCCTGGCTGCCAGGTATTTGACGGCCACGGCGCTGAGGCTCGGCTGGTACGCGATCAACAGCGGCCTTAGGCTTTACCCGAGCGTTGTTCTGCCGCTGCCGCCCCATCTTTATTGGCCAGGCCTGTTCGTGCTGGTCGACCTGGGGCTTACGATCTGGCAGGTGGTGCTCCTCGTCAAAGTCGTGAAAGCCGCCTTGATCCGCTTTCGACCGGATACCGCCGCAACGCTCCACCTGACGACTCCGGGTGAAACCCAGGAACGCGACCTGACCTCCTTAAGCCGCACCGTCGTCAGCACCCCCCTCGTGCTGGCGGGCACCGTGCTGTTTACCTGCGTCTTCATGCAATGGTTGATCATGGGCGGCCTTCTCGGTGTGCCCTTGGTGTCGATGCCGCTGGACAGCCCGGGATGGGTGATCGGCGGACTCTTGGCGGTTGCCGGCCTCGTCTACGGCAACAGGTTTACCGCCCGGGCCAAGGCCAGGGTCGGCAATTCGTTCGGGGTTGAGTACCTCCAGGCCAATCACCCGCTTGCGCAGCGTGTCGCCGGACATGCCGCGACGCTTGGCATCAAGCCGCCGGCCGTCGGCGTGGTGAATGTCACCAACGCCTTCGCCATGGGAACCCGCACCGACGCGGCGGTCGTGATTGGCAAGCCCCTGTTGAACCTGCTGTCGCCGCAGGAGCTGGACGCGGTGATTGGCCACGAACTCGGGCACGTGGTCTACAACGACGTGGAACGGATGCAATTCGCGGAAGGGTTCCAGACCATGATGGGTCACGTGGCGAATTTCGGCACGGTCATCGCGACGACAGTGGTGGCGCAGGCCACCAAAGACAAGCGCTATGGGCGCGATGTGACGGAGGTGACCGGCGCCATGGGCACGGCGGCCCGGCACACGCTTTTTGCCGGGTCCGAGCTTATGGTGAAGGGATTGTCGCGCGCCCGTGAGTTCAAGGCCGATGCCATCGGTGCCAGCATTGCTTCACCGGAGGCGATGATTGGCGCCCTTGAGCGGGTCCATGGCATACCGGCCAAGCCGACCGGGGCCGAAAACAAATACGGCTACCTGATGTTTCGCGGCGGCAAAATGGGGGCTTTGTTCAGTACCCACCCCACGCTCAAACGCCGCACCGATGCCCTTCGCAGCGGCGCCCACCTGAAAATGCTTCCCGGGAAAAGGGCCGCCTGATCCTTGCAGGCTTAGCGATCTCGCTGCCATTCGGGGCTTAAGTCCCGCTCTTCCTCATGGCCACCAGAAGCAGCTGCGCCGGGTGACCGCTTGACCCACCATGGATCGGCGTCGGCCTGGATCTGACGTTGCATGCCATCGAAATGCGCCGGGTTAACAGCGCGCATCTCCTCCAACTGGTCGCGGAGCCCACGATACTCCTGAAACAACGCCGGAAGCCGCAAGCTGGCGTCGATGGCCTGCTCCTTCCGGGTCTCGTCCCGGGGCATCTCGCCGAGCGAGAAGAGATGGTTTTTCAGGATTTCGTACGAATGGGCGTCGTTCAACGCGAACTTGGTCCACTCGCCATAAGCGACATCGGGCTGCTCAAAGCAGCGCCCGAAGAGATCGGCAAACTGGCGGTTGAGCTGAACCATCCGCGTGGTCAGTTTCTGCATGTCTGCTTCCGGGTCGATCGAAAAATCCTTCGCCATCGCGATATCCTTTGACAGACCGTAGGAATAATGTCCTATTTTTCCTATGCGGCCCTATTGGATCAGAAGGTTAGACTACGAACTTGCATTAGCAAAGCGGCGCCGCTGGGGCGATTGGCCAACATGGTTGTGGTTTCACCTGGTGAAACGACATTACTATGCCTACCTGCTGTACCGTCGCCGCAAGCTCGGAACCTATCGGGAAGGGTTGCCACCCGGCGCTACCGCGACCCGCGTACGACGCACCATGCTCGCGGAGGCGCTGCCTCCCAGGCATATTCCAAAAGATTCACTGCACTAGCGTTCGACACATCCCGGCCGAGACGCCAGTCAGCGGGTCCGCCACCAGGCCTCGCGGTCCCGTTCAGGTGCGTCAGGTTCGCTTTCTGGTTGCCTTTGGTGTTCGGCATTGACCCACCACGCCCTGTCGTTCTCCGCAGTGAGTTCCTGCGCGTTCGGGAGCGGATAACGGTCAGCCGGTTGCTCGACCTCGGCAATCATCCTGTCCTGCGCCGCCTCCAGCTCATGCGAGGGTATCAGGTCGCCCTCGGGACCTGGAACAGGCCGATCGCGCCCGGCAACCGGATCGCCTCGCTCGTGATCCCGCGACTGCCAATAGAGCCAGAATTCGTCACGTTCGCGCTCGCTCATGTCCGGCGCCGGCTCGCGGCTTTCAGGCGGCCAGTCCCGCCTCAGGGACAGGTGGGGATACAGGTCGGCAAGCGGGTTTGGCATTCTCAGCTCCTGGCGGACCGTGGCAATACGTTCTGCATCAATCTGCGCCCGGCGTGCCCGTCGCGCCTGGCGATCGGCACCTACGTGCTGGCCCGCGCGCTGCGCCGAACCGATCGCGGCATGGCTGCGGGCATCGATGCGGGCATCGAGGCCGGCGCTGGCGAAGCTGGCATTGGCAATTTTGGCCCACATGGCACGCGCGTCGGTGACGAAGCGAACCCCGTCGGCCTCACGGAGCTTTCCGGCGAATCCTCCTGCCGTGATCCGACGCGTTGTCAGCAGCAGGTGGGCATGCGGATTGGTGTTCCTGCCGTCCTCGTGAATCGCCAAATCGACGACATAGCCTTGGCGCGTGTACGCGTCGGCCATGGCGCCAGTCAGCTCCAGCCAAATCGCCGGCGCGACTTCACGCGGCAGCGCAAATTCGATTTCCTTGGCAAGCCGCGCGTCCTTGCGCTTCTCGGCGGCTTCGACGGCATTCCAAAGCTTGGCACGCTCGCCCATCCAGACCGGAGCTCCAGCCGGCATCCGGATCTCGGCGTGAACAACGTCGCGCCGGCCGCCGAACGCGCTCTCGCGTTCTTCCGCGTCGTTCGGCAGCGTTTCGCCGGCCCGATAGGCGGCGGCAGCGACAACCGAACGACCGTCACCGCGGCTGATGTTTTTGACGTGCAGATGAAAGATCGCCATTCGTCACCCTGCCTATCCGCACTTTGTCGGGCCCCGGCGCACAGTCAAGGTGAAACCCGGTTCTCGATGCTGAGCGGGGTTCCAAGGGGCTTGCCCCTGGCGCACTTGCCGGTTTTCTCCGGGCCGCTCTACCCGCGCCCGGTTAGAAAACCGAGCAACGCATCGCTTTCTCTGGCTCAATGCGTACACATTGGGCGATGCGTAAGTGCGCTGTACGCATTGCCATAAGCTCCCCGGACAGCTTTCAAGCCTGCCCAGCCCAAGGAGGCACCTCAACCCTCAATCTGCTCTGCCGTCTCGGGCTTGGCCCGCTGTGCCGGCTTGGGCTTGCGCACGTTGATGGCCGCCGCGTCGAGGCGGTTCTTGAGATGCACCGCATAGTGCTTCTCGATCATTTCGACACTTGTCCGGCAGTTCTTGGCGATCTGGTAGATGTCGGCGCCCTCAAGCAACCGGAAGCTTATGTAGCTGTGGCGGAGCGAGTACAGCGTCCGCCGATTGCCCTCGCGGTCGGATTTGAGGCCGAGCTTATCGAGGATGCCGTTGAACTGCTTCTTGTGGTCGACCGGAAACACCCGGTCGGTGGGCTTCGGCTTGTTGCGCGCCACCATCCGCTGGAAGGGGAATACGGCGCCGGACGTACTTTTGCAGTACCCTACCCCGCGCTTGCCGCGCACCTGGATTTCCAGGATCTTTTGGCCGCTCGCCTCGTCCTTGACGACCTCGACGTCCCGATATTCGAGCCAGGTGGCCTCGTCCGGTCGCAGGCCCGTGTTCGTCAGGAAGAGGATCTTGTCGTGGAGTTGTTCCGCCAGCCACACCCGCTTGGCCTGCTCGCCCTTCTTGGCTTTGTGGCTAACATCCCGCGCCTTCTGCGCGTGGGCCCGCGTCGCTTGGTACAGCTGTTTGTACTCCTCTGGCGTAAACCAAGCGCGGTGGACGACCTTCGCAGACTTTTTGTAAGGCTGGGAGATATCCGGCAGATGCGCCAGCCAGCGATGGCGCACAGCGGTTTTCAGGACCAGGCGCAAGGTCACGGTTTCGTGGTGCAATGTGCTGCGTGAGGGGAGTTTCTTACCCTCCGCAGGTGTGAGCCGGGAGATGCGATAGTCCTGCACCGTGCCGGCGGTGATGGTCGAGAGGCCCATCTTGCCAAAGAACGGCACCAGATAGGTGCGAACCCTTCGATAATGATCCTGGACCCATCGGGCGTTGCGCTCTCCGTCTGTCAGCACCTCATATTCGGTGATGAACTGATCGGCGGCGTCTTTGAAGGTCTTCTCGGCCACCAACTCGCCGCGCCGTCCCTTGTCCTTCAGGCCGAAATACCAGTCTTCGGCCCAGTCCTTAGCCCGCGCCAGGCTGTCTTCCTTGGTGCTGACCCGCCAATTTTTGCCTTTGAGATACGTCGAACACTGCCAAATCGGGCTGTCGTTGCGCCGATAGACGTGAACCTTGCCTTCGAGAATCGTGTGATTTTCCGCCACTGCCAGACACTCCCTGCGCACGTGCAAGTTTGTGAAAGAGATGTGTAAGGCTAATTTCGGCGCTACCGGCAATCAAGCGAATTCCTAAATGCTTGATTTCGTTGCCTGAATGGCACGGGCAGCAGGGCTCGAACCTACGACCTGCGGTTTTGGAGACCGCCGCTCTACCAACTGAGCTATGCCCGTATGCGCATGTCGGCGCAGCAGGCGCTTCCTAAAAGCTTCCGCGCGCTCTGTAAAGAGCGACGTGCGCTACCCGGCCTTCATCTTCGAAAGTCCAGGCGTCCTCCCGGCCATTTCCCGTCGATCCGTTGATTGCTGACGATCAAGCCGACCCAGGGACGCACGATTTCCGGGTCGGTCAGATTGATGTATTTTCCCACCAGCCCTTTCGCACCCTGGCGCCGGGCATCGATGAGCCCTTTGCGCACGCCATTATGCCAATCGAACAGCAGGTAAACTCTCTCTCCCGCCGTCTTCACCTCGCCCCAGCCAGACTTCCATTTATCCTTGCTGTCGCCTGGAATCGTGGGATCGGCACCGCCGTTCCAACGGCTGGACCAGCTGCCTTCGATGGTGTCGTTGCGGTCGCGGTCGCTTTCGGTGCCCCAGGCCTCGGCATTTTCATCGCTTGGAGTTCCCTCCGGTTTCACGCCGGCGGCGAACGCCGACACCTCCTCGTCGTCGGGAGTAGGGACGTCCATGACGCCAAACGGATTTCGGAGTCCGCGGTCGCTGTCAGAATTTGCTTTGCTGTCCGATCCCATCGCAGGCCTCCGGTTTTTCAGCGCGGCCCCCGCCGGCCACGGTGGCCTCAAACCGTTCCAGCCTGGCGGACCGAACCATTCACCGCCACCCATTTCCCGCAAATCGGGTCCTGGCGGCAGGGTTTTCGACCGATTCGCGCCCCGGTCAGTCTCCCGAAGGCGGCTTGTAGGGGCCGCCCGGCACGCCCCAACCCCAGGCCGGCATTGGTTCCGCCTCGGGATCGCAGGTCGGGCCCTTGTTGGAGTTCATCTTGGCCAGCCGCGATCCCCATTCGACATAGGCCATGAAGGCCGAGCGGAATTCGGGATCGTCAGGCAGCCCGATCTCGTCGGCGGCGTCGGCGAGAAGATTGATCCAGCGCCGGCGCTGCTCCTCGGTCAGATGCTTGCCGAGATGGTGCATCACCATCTCGCGGTGGCCGCCATGCTTTTCGCTGTAGGTTTTCGGTCCGCCAAAGACTTCGCCGATGAAGGCTGCGACGTGAGCGGGATGGTCCGGCGACATATGTTTGAACACCGGCCCGACGATGGGATCCCGAGAGACGCTGTCGTAGAAGGTCTGGGTCAGGCGGTTCAGCGCTTCGGAGCCGCCGGCCCATTCAAACAATGTCGGGACATCCTGGCTCATTCGCGATCCCTCCCATGCTGGTCTTCAACCGCGCTGGACGATAGCGGAAACATCGAGCGCCGCTCAACCTGCCTCGATGGGCAGTGCAAGGTTGCGCTAAAGCTTCGCCGGCGTCTCTGCCTCGGCGCTGGCGGACGGCAGAACGCGGCAGTTGTCGGGCTTCGGCGACGACTTGCAGATGGTGGCGCCCGTCAGCGCGTCCACCGATTGCGGCCCCGTCGTCAGTCCAACCTTCAGCATTAGGTCGGGTTCGAGCTGGCGCTCGACCGAGCGCTGCTCGAGCGCGGCGAACAGACCGGGACCAATCGCCATGTCCTCGAGATAGGGCTTAATTATCTGCTGCTGTCCCATCAGGTACATGCCGAGCCGCGCTTGCGGACCGACAAACCGTCTGACGCCGCCGGCAAGCATGAGCGCGCAAGCCGAATCGCATGCCGCTCCCGAATCGACGGTCAGGCCGGCATAGGCGCCCTCTTTAGCCAAGCAACTCCACTCTCCCGGGTCGCAGCCAACGAAATCGGTGCGGGCGACGGCGATGTCGAGCTTCTTTTCGTGGATAAGTCGCCCCACCGCCAGAGCACTGAACAGGTCGCCTCCTTGTGAGCTGACCACCACCGGCAGCCGTCGGTTGCCAAGCATGGCGAGCAACTGGCGCAGCTTCTGCGGGGTCTGAGGCGCAATCGCGCCTTCCGCCGAGATCCATTCCGGGCAGTTGGGATTGCACAGCGGATTGCTTCCGCGAACCACAACGAAGCGCATCTCCGGCGCCCCATTCCCTGGCGCTGCCTCGACCGGCTGGGTAGGTGCCACCTTCGCCGGCTGAGAAAGTGGGACTTGAGCCGGTTGAGAAGGTCTGGCCTTAGCATCGATCGCTGCCACCTCGGCCGGCTTGGCATTCGCAGGGATTTCCTTGCAGTTCGCCGGCGCCGGGCTCCGCCGGCATATGGCTGCTTCCGTCAGGATGTCGACGGACTCGAGGCTGGTGACGAGCTTCATCGCCAGCATATCTCCCGGCTTGATCTGCCTTATATCGCTGGCTGGCGTTGCCTTCATGATATCCAGCACGCCCTTATCAATACCCATCTCCTTCAGATAGGCCGATAGCCGCCTCTCCAGCGGCTTGTTCATCTCGTAGGTCTTGTAGCTGCCGGCGTCTCTTCGGCTGACGATCCGGGTGCTGAGGATCTTTTTCTTGCCCTTCACCATGCGATAGGTGGTGCGGTACAGCAGTTTCGTCCGGATGTAGGTCGTGGTGATCTGATGAACGCCGAGAAAGGCCCATTCGCCTACCACGCGCCGCGTTCCGCCGGCAAACATCAGCGGACAGGCGGAATTGCAGATGGCGCCGCTGGCATAGCTGAACCCGAAATAGGCCGCGCCCTTGCCGTCATTGGCCCGGCAATTCTTCATCTGCGGCTCGCAGCCGTAAAACATCGTCGCGCCGACAGCGATATCGAGCTTGTTCTTGCGGATCATACGGCCGAGTTGAAGCGCTGCATCGACATTGCCGCCCGGAGAATTGACGACGATCGGCAATTTGCGGCCACCAAGCGTCTTCAACGTGCGTTTGAGCAGGGCGGGCGTGCCGGCTTCTATGGTGCCTTCCGCCGAGATCCATTCCGGGCAGTTGGGCTCACAGCCCGGCGCGGTGCTGCGCACGACAACAAACCGCATCGTCGGACCAAGATCGGGCGTGGTTTCTGTTATAGCTGCCGCCAGGGCATCAGCGTACCCCGCAATGAGCAACGACACCAGGCAGATCAGCCCTAGCGACCACCATGCCTGACTATGCAAACGGCGCCATGGAACCATTCGGGCAGCCCCCTCGATGCAACCTATACTAGTTATGGCAGAGGCGCTTGCAACAGGATTTGAAGCAATGCGGTTAATCCATTGCCAGAATATCAGAATCAAAAAGGGCGGCCCGAAGACCGCCCCTTTGCATCCGATCTCAACCGGCAGCGCCGGCGATTACTCTTTGATGGTGACGACGATGCCGGCACCGACGGTGCGGCCGCCTTCACGGATGGCGAAGCGCAGCTTCTCTTCCATGGCGATCGGCACGATCAGCTCGACATCGACGGTGATGTTGTCGCCCGGCATCACCATCTCGGTGCCTTCCGGCAGCGACACGATGCCGGTCACGTCCGTCGTGCGGAAATAGAACTGCGGACGGTAGTTGGTGAAGAACGGCGTGTGGCGGCCGCCCTCGTCCTTGGTCAGGATGTAGGCTTCGGCAACGAACTTCTTGTGCGGCTTGACGGTGCCGGGCTTGGCCAGGACCTGGCCGCGCTCGACGCCCTCACGGTCGACACCGCGCAACAGCGCGCCGATGTTGTCGCCGGCCTGGCCCTGGTCGAGCAGCTTGCGGAACATCTCGACGCCCGTGCAGGTCGTCTTGGTGGTCGGACGGATGCCGACGATCTCCAGCTCCTCGCCGACCTTGACCACGCCGCGCTCGACGCGGCCGGTCACAACCGTGCCGCGGCCCGAGATCGAGAACACGTCCTCGATCGGCATCAGGAACGGCTTGTCGAGCGGACGCACCGGCGTCGGAATGTAGGCATCGACCGCAGCCATCAGTTCGCGGATGGCGTCCTCGCCGATCTTCTTGTCGGAATCTTCAAGTGCGGCAAGCGCCGAACCCTTGACGATCGGAATGTCATCGCCGGGGAACTCGTTCTTGGTCAAAAGCTCACGCACCTCGAGCTCGACCAGCTCGAGCAGCTCGGCGTCGTCGACCTGGTCGACCTTGTTCAAGAACACCACGATCGAGGGCACGCCGACCTGGCGGGCGAGCAGGATGTGCTCACGCGTCTGCGGCATCGGGCCGTCGGCGGCCGACACCACCAGGATCGCGCCGTCCATCTGCGCGGCACCGGTGATCATGTTCTTCACATAGTCGGCGTGGCCGGGGCAGTCGACATGGGCATAGTGGCGGTTGGCGGTCTCGTATTCGACGTGCGCCGTCGAAATGGTGATGCCGCGGGCCTTCTCTTCGGGCGCCGCATCGATCTGGTCGTAGCGCTTGTATTCGCCAAAATACTTGGTGATCGCCGCCGTCAGCGACGTCTTGCCATGATCGACGTGACCAATCGTGCCAATGTTCACATGAGGCTTAGTGCGCTCGAATTTACCTTTTGCCATAGTCTCTTTCCTTGGACGGCCTGGGGACGGCCTGGACCTTCAGTTCAGTCGAATGCGGGGCGATTAGCGACTAAGGCCGAAAAACACAAGTGCCTTGTCGCCGAGCGCGCTCGCCCGGCCCGAACGTGTGATCCGGTTTCGGAGAATGTGGCGCGGATATAGGAACGAACAAGGGCAAATGGAATGGTTACGGCGGCGGCTGACGGCTTTGTCGGATTTACAGCCGGATCTGGCCCATTGCCGCCCTGGCGCCGGTCTGATTTCGTGGGCCGATGCATTTCATCCCGACTGCCATACGAGGCCCGCTGTTCATGGTCGTTTCGACCGGGTCCTACATCGTCAACGACACGATGATGAAGCTCGCAACCGCGGGACTGCCGCCCTATGAGGTGCTGTTCCTGCGCGGCGCTGCGGCAACATTGTGGGGCATTCCGCTGCTGTTCATGTTGGGCTATGGCAAGCAAATTCCGCTGATCCTCGACGCGAAGGTTTTGCGCAGGAACCTGCTCGAACTGGGTGCTATCCTTTGCTACGTGGTGGCGCTCGCCAACATGCAGATCGCCGATTCGACCGCGCTCGGGCAGATCACGCCCTTGCTGATGCTGGTCGGCTCCTCGATGCTGTTTGGCGAACGGATCGGCGGGCTGCGCATGGCGCTGATCGGCCTTGGTTTTATCGGCGCGGTGATGGTTGCACAACCGACGATGCAGGGGATTTCGGTCTATGCCCTGCTGGCGCTAGGCAATGCCGCCCTGTCCGCGGCGCGCGATCTGGCCGGACGCAAGGTCGCCGCCGACGTGCCGGGGATGATCGTCGCTATTTCCGCGGTGATTGTGGTGCTCACCGGCGCCGGCGTTGCGCATCTGGTTTCCGAGCAGTGGGTGGTGCCTGAAATCCGTCACCTGCTGCTGATGGGCGGCGCCGGACTGTTCCTGATCTTCGGCCACTTCTTTATCTTCATGGCCTATCGCGTCGGGCCGACCAGCGTGGTGGCGCCGTTCTACTATTGCTTTACCGTCTGGGCGGTGATTTCAGGCCTGGTGGTATTCCGGCAGCTCCCGAATGCGCTGGCCATCTGCGGCATCCTGCTGGTGGTGGCCAGCGGGTTGACCATCGTCTCGCTCGACGAGCGCAAGCGCCGGTTGACCGTCGTCGCTTGAAACTGAAATCGGCCTGCACAATAGGAGGAGCGCGTGGCAAGCCCGGATGACAACCAGAATTCACGCAACCGCAGGCTTATCGGAAAGTGCCTGTGCGGCGCCGTTCAGTACGCGGTGGCGGACGCGTTCGTCTATGCCACGAACTGCCACTGCTCGAACTGCCGGCGCACCACCGGCTCGGCCTTCAAGCCATTCGCCGGCATCGAGCGCGACAGGCTGAGCCTGGCGAGGGGCGAGGACAATCTCATGATCTTCGGCGACGAAACCGGCCATGACGCGCATTGCAAGACCTGCGGCTCGTTGCTCTATTCCGTGGTCCGCGACGGTGCCTTCGTGCATGTCGCCATGGGAACCCTGGTCGACGAGCCGACCATCCGCCCGACGCAGCACATCTTCGTCGGCTCGAAGGCGAAGTGGTTCACGATCACCGACGATCTGCCGCAATACAGAGAACACGCGGTCGCCGGAGATGCCGGCGAATAGCTGACCGTTAGAAAACGCTCAACCAAATTATCGTTTCGTTTTCGCGTCGGCCGCCAACGAAACTATACTGTGCTCCGTCACTGAACTTATGTCGCGGGGATTTCTGTGGCATTGCCGCCCGACTGGTTGCCCAATGTTGCGATGAGGCGCGTCATTTGCCATTGGACGGCCGGCTCGCATTCGGCCGGCGATACCGACAGGGATGCGTATCACATACTGGTCGAGGGGAATGGCCGCCTGGTCAGGGGCCGGCCTTCGATCGCGCTCAATTCGAGCCGGGTAAAACCGGGATATGCCGCGCACACGCTCAACTGCAACGGCGGCTCGATCGGGGTTTCGCTCTGCTGCATGGCCGGGGCGGAGGAAAGGCCGTTCGATGCCGGCCGCTATCCGATGACCAGGGCGCAGTGGGACGCGATGACCACGGTTGTCGCCGAACTCTGCAAATATTACCGCATCAAGGTCACGCCCAAAACGGTGCTCTCGCACGCCGAGGTCGAAAGCAATCTCGGCATCGAGCAACGCGGAAAATGGGATTTCACCCGGCTGCCCTTCGATCCGACGATCAGCGGCGCAAGCGCCTGCGGCGACCGGCTGCGCCGCGACGTGACGGCGGCAATGGGCGCGATGCCAAATCTGCCGGTGAGGAACGGGCGCGATGCCGCATGGCAGCGACTGCTCGAGGAATCATGGCCGATCATGGTGAGAGGGCTGGAAGCCGGCCTCAACACGCTGATCCGCGAAATCCTCAAAAGGATCAGATAGGCGGTCGGCATTCGGGTGAATGCCGACGCAATTGCCGAGCGGCTTCTACAGAGCCCTCTTGCCGCTGAACTGGTGATAGGCCCACAGGACCACCACGGCACCGACCACGGCGACGATCAGGCTATAGATGTTGAGCCCGGTAACGCCCGACGCTCCAAAGGCGCTAAAGATGAGCCCGCCGACGATGGCGCCGACGATCCCAAGCACGATATCGAGCACAAGGCCTTGCCCGCTTTTATTGACGATCTTGCTGCCTATGAAGCCGGCGATGACGCCGAGAATAATCCAGCTTAATATTGACATTTTTCCTCTCCGTTCCCCGCACCCGATTACTTCCACATTATTAAGCAAAGCTCAAGCCAACTTGAAAATCATGATTACGGAAAGCTCAAACCGGCTTGAAATTCGCCATGATGCGTCATTGTTGGAGACGGACGGGCAATTTGACATGGAGATCCACAATGGGACTGTTTGACAATGCCGTTCCCGGCGGCAACGTCGCCAAGCCGCTGATGATCGCGCTCGGCGCACTTTTGGTGGGAAAAATGCTGAGCGGTGGAAGTTCCGCCCAGCCGGAGGCGGCGCAGAGCCCTGCCCCCGTCCCGCCTGATACAACCGCATCCGCCGATGGCGGACTGCTCGGCGGTCTGGGCGGCCTGCTCGACAAACTGAAGGACGCCGGCCACGGCAACGTTGCCAATTCGTGGGTCGGTACCGGTCAGAACCAGCCGATCAACCCCAGCGATCTGGGCAGTGCTCTCGGGCCACAAATCATTCAGGAGATCGCGCAAAGGACGGGCCTGAACCAGCAGGATCTGCTCAAGCAATTGTCCGCGGCCTTGCCAGGGCTTGTCGACCAGTTGACGCCGAACGGGCAGGTGCCGCAGCAGAACCAGCTCGCGTCCATATTCAGCAAATTCGCGAGCTGACGCCTGTCGCCCAACGCCGCCTGCGGTTCGGGACAACGATAACACAGATTAAGATGCGCGTCCGTCTGGACGCGCAACGAATACTTTGAATTATCGGCAAAGCGCTTCGCTTGGCGGTGCCTGCTTCGGCATCGTGCGCGAGGTGCGCCGCGGCTTGGGGGAAATCTGGAGCGGGTAGCGGGAATCGAACCCGCATATTCAGCTTGGAAGGCTGCTGCTCTACCACTGAGCTATACCCGCGCCTTTCAGTCAAGCATCGGATCCGCTCCGACGCTCGCTCTGCGTTTCAGGGCTTCCGGGCCGGCAGTGGTGGAGAGGGTTGGATTTGAACCAACGTAGGCATAGCCAACGGATTTACAGTCCGTCCCCTTTAACCACTCGGGCACCTCTCCAGTCTGCCGCCGGAGCCATGCAACGAGGCATCGACGCGTCGCGGCCGCCAAAGCAGCCCTTCCGCGAAGCGCCTTATGGCGGCAGCGCCCAAAACTGTCAACCGCAACAGCCCGGCAAAAAGCGCTGAATCTCACGCCTCGCCCGACAAGCAGCTTCTGCAGCTGTATCCATGACCGGACGACACGGCTATAGAAGCCGGCCATGAGCAACGATAACAAATCCAAGACCCCTAAAGACACCCACTACGCCAAGCTGCGCCGCGCGCATCGCGACGAGAAGAGCGGCGGCGCGCCGGCGTTCAGGCCACGCCAGCCGGTGCCGCCCGGCGAGAACCCGGCGGATGGGCTGGTGCGGCTCTACGGGCTGCACACGGTGCGGGCCGCACTCGACAATCCGCGCCGCAAAATCAAAAAGATGCTGGTGACGCGCAACGCTGCCGAGCGACTGGCAATCGCCGATCTCGGCGCTTTGCCCTTCAAGGCGGAACTGGTCGAACCAAGGGACATCGACAAGGTCACCGGCTCGGATGCCGTGCACCAGGGCGTGGTGATCGAGGCCGAGCCGCTGAAACCGAAACGCCTCGATGCGCTCGGCGACACCAGGCTGGTGCTGGTGCTCGACCAGATCACCGATCCGCACAATGTCGGTGCGATCCTGCGCTCGGCCGTGGCTTTCGGCGCCGGTGCACTAATCACCACGGCGCGCCACAGCCCGCAGGAATCCGGCGTGCTGGCGAAGTCGGCCTCCGGCGCGCTTGAGCATATCGACCAGATCGAGGTGAAGAACCTCGCCGATGCGCTGGGGCAGCTGCACGAGGCCGGCTTCCAGACGATAGGGCTGGATTCGGACGGGCCGGCGGAACTTGAAACCAGCTTTGCCGGTGACAAGATCGCTCTGGTGCTCGGCGCCGAGGGCAAAGGCCTGCGCCAGAAAACGCGCGAAACGGTGACGACGCTCGCCCGGCTCGACATGCCCGGCGCCATTCGTTCGCTCAACGTCTCGAATGCCGCGGCGGTGAGCCTTTATGCGGCGAGGCGGTGGTTCGCGCGCGGCAAATAGGGCGCAATGCATGTCATTGGATTTTGCCGTTCTCAATCCAGATGGACATATCGATCGATGCGTATCGGTAGGTCCCTCTGCGCATCATGAAAAATCGTGTCAATCGCAAACCAAAACGCGTTTGAACTCATACTGAAATTCGAAGATTTCTATGAGGACGTCACTCTTCCGATCGAATCCCTACCTTCCTTGACCAAGCAAGTTGAGGCACTTGTGCGAACTGAAGGAATGTCGGAGGAATCCAAAGATTTTCTGAAACGTTTTGCCGATCTCATACGCTATGCGGTCGAACGAAGTCGGCCCATCGAAGGTATTGCAGACTAATTCACTTCACTCTCACCCAACCTCGTGACCAGCCATCCGCTCCAGTGCCCTGACCAGTGCCGAATGATCTTCCTTTGCTCCACCGTTCGCCGCGCAAGAGTTGAACAATTGCTGCGTCATCGAGGTGTTGGGTAGTGCTACCCCAAGCGCCTTCGCGCCTTCCAGCGCCAGATTGAGATCCTTCTGGTGGAGTTCGACGCGAAAGCCCGGCGCGAAGCTGCGCTTGATCATGCGCTCGCCATGCACTTCCAGGATACGCGAGTTTGCGAGCCCGCCCATCAGCGCCTGCCTGACCTTGGCCGGGTCTGCGCCGGCTTTCGATGCAAAAACCAGCGCTTCGGCGACGGCCTCGATGGTCAGCGCGACGACGATCTGGTTGGCGACCTTGGTGGTCTGGCCGACGCCGTTCGGCCCGACCAGAGTGATGTTCTTGCCAAGCTTCTCGAAGATGGGCCTGGCGCGTTCGAAGGCTTTTTCCTCACCGCCGACCATGATGGTCAGCGAAGCCGCCTTGGCGCCGACCTCGCCGCCCGACACCGGCGCGTCGAGATAGTCGCAGCCGAGATCGTTTATCTTTTTAGCGAATTCCTTGGTCGCGATCGGCGAGATCGAGCTCATGTCGATGACCAGCCTGCCTTTAGTAAGGCCTGACGCGACGCCGTTTTGGCCGAACAGCACATCGGCCACCTGCGGCGTATCCGGAACCATGGTGATGACGATGTCGGCCGCGCGGGCAACGGCATCATGGCCGGTGACGGTCTTTAATCCCCTGGCGACGAGATCGGCCGGCGGCTTCGAGCGGTGGTCGCTGGCGACGACCTGATAACCCGCGTCTAGCAGATGCCCCGCCATCGGCGCGCCCATGATGCCGAGACCGATGAAGCCGATGGTGTCCATGTCTTTCTCCGTTTCTTGTTAAGGGGGCGTTCCTGCGCGCCCCCCTCTGGCCTGCCGGCCATCTCCCCCACGAGTGGGGAGATCGGCAGTTCCCGCGCCGGCCCTTAAACGTTCCCGACCTCGAAAATTGGCGAAAGCGGCGGTGACATCCAATCTCCCTCCTTGTGGGGGAGATGCCAAGTTTTGGCAAAGAGGGCAGGCCAGAGGGGGGCGCGCAGGAACGCGACGTGCGATACGTAGCGTCTACGCCGCCGCACTCCCCTGCCCGGCCGCGTCCCGAAACCAGCCAAGCCCGGCTTCCGTCCCCGCCTTCGGCTTATACTCCGCGCCGACCCAGCCGGAATAGCCGATGCGGTCGATGTGGTTGTACAGGAAGGGAAAATTGATCTCGCCCGTCCCCGGCTCATGACGGCCGGGATTATCCGCAAGCTGGATATGCGCGATGCGGTCGAGGTTTGCCTCGATGGTACGGGCGAGATCCCCCTCCATGATCTGCATGTGATAGATGTCGTATTGCAGGAACAGGTTCTTCGATCCGACGCGGTCGATCAGGGCCAGAGCCTGGTCCGAGTAATTCAGGAAGAAGCCCGGAATGTCGCGGGTGTTGATCGGCTCGATCAGCAGCCTGATGCCGGCCTGCTCCAGCTTTTCGGCCGCGAAAGCCAGATTTTCGGCGAAGACGTCTTCCAGCACGGAGCGATCGACGCCTTGCGGCGCGATGCCGGCGAGGCAGTTGACCTGCTCGCAGCCGAGCGCATGGGCATAGGTGACGACCTTGGCAATGCCCTGCCGGAACTCCGGGATGCGGTCGGGCAGGATCGCGATGCCGCGCTCGCCCTTGGCCCAGTCGCCGGCAGGCAGGTTGAACAGGACCTGCGTCAGCCCGTTCTTCTTCAACCTGGCCGCGACGACATCCGGCGCATGGTCATAGGGGCCGATATACTCGACGCCCTTGAAGCCGGCGCGGGCGGCGGCATCGAAGCGGTCGAGGAAGTCATGCTCGCCAAAGAGCATCGAAAGATTGGCTGAAAACCGTGGCATGGCAGTAGTTCCTCATATGCGGCTTAATCGAGCATGACGATCGCCGTGGGGGCATCTTCGTGATGTTCGGCTAGCTCCTCGAATTCGGTGATCTTGTCGATTTCGGTACCCATCGAAACGTTGGTGACGCGCTCGAGGATGAATTCGAGCACCACCGGAACCTGGTGCTCGTTCATCAGGCGCTTTGCCTCTTCGAAGGCACCGGCGAATTCCTCCGGCCGGCGCACCCGGACCGCCTTGCAGCCCATCGCCTCGGCAACGGCGACGTGGTCGACGCCGTAGCCCGCCTCGGGATCGCCCTGTCGGTTGACGTTCTCGAAGGCCAAGCTGACTTCGAAGTCCATCGAAAAGCCGCGCTGCGCCTGGCGGATCAGGCCGAGATAGGCATTGTTCACGACGACATGGATGTAGGGCAATCTGTGCTGCGCACCGGCTGCCAACTCCTCGATCATGAACTGGAAATCATAGTCGCCGGACAGCGCCACGATGGTGCGGTCCGGATCGGCGGCGCGAACGCCAAGTGCTGCCGGCAATGTCCAGCCGAGCGGGCCGGCCTGGCCGCAATTGATCCAGTTGCGCGGCTTGTAGACATGCAGGAATTGCGCCCCGGCGATCTGGGACAGGCCGATCGTGGTGACATAGGTGGTGTCGCGGCCGAACGCCTTGTTCATCTCCTCGTAGACGCGCTGCGGCTTCAGCGGCACCTGGTCGAAATGCGTCTTGCGCTTCATTGTCTTCTTGCGCTGCCGGCATTCGCCGGCCCAGCCCGACCAGTCGCGCAATTTTCCGGCCGTCCTCCACTCGGTGGCGACGTCGAGCAGCATCTTAAGCGCCGCACCGGCGTCCGAGACGACGCCGAGGTCCGGCGCGAAGACGCGGCCGATCTGCGTCGGCTCGATGTCGACGTGGATGAATTTCTTGCCCTTGGTATAGACGTCGACCGAACCGGTGTGGCGGTTGGCCCAGCGGTTGCCGATGCCGAAAACGAAATCGGCTTCGAGCATCGTCGCATTGCCATAGCGGTGCGAGGTCTGCAGCCCGCACATGCCGGCCATCAGGCGGTGGTCGTCGGGGATCGCGCCCCAGCCCATCAGCGTCGGGATGACAGGCACGCCGGTGACCTCGGCGAACTCGATCAGCAGATCGGACGCATCGGCGTTGATGATGCCGCCGCCGGCGACGATGACAGGCTTTTCCGCCGCGTTCAGCATCGTCAACGCCTTCTCGGCCTGGGCGCGCGACATTGCCGGCTTGAACGGCACCAGCGGCTCGTAGGCATCGATGTCGAACTCGATCTCGGTCAGTTGCACATCGACAGGCAAATCGATCAGCACCGGCCCCGGCCGCGACGAGCGCATCAGATGGAACGCTTTCTGCAGCGCCATCGGCACCAGATAGGGTTCCATGACGGTGACCGCCCATTTGGCGACGGGTGCGGCGATCGCCGCAATGTCGACGGCCTGAAAATCCTCCTTGTTGAGACGCGCGCGCGGCGCCTGCCCGGTGATGCAGAGGATGGGAATTGAATCGGCAGCGGCCGAATAGAGGCCGGTGATCATGTCGGTGCCGGCAGGACCCGAGGTGCCGATGCACAGACCGATATTGCCCGATCTGGCGCGGGTAAACCCTTCGGCCATATGCGAGGCCGCCTCGACGTGACGCGCAAGGATGTGGCGGATACTGCCCCTCGCCTTCAGTGCCGAATAGAGCGGGTTGATCGCAGCACCCGGCACGCCGAAGGCACAGGAGATGCCTTCCTTTTCGAGAACGAGAACCGCTGCGTCGACTGCGCGCATCCTGGCCATGTCAGCCTCCACGGAATTGTTGATAGCCGATGATGCCAGCGCACCAATGATTTTTCAATTTTTTCAGAATATTTTTCCATTTCTAGAAAACAGCTCTTGTTGGTTGAATTGATTGGCCTTTTTGTTTTCCATGAATTCGCTTCGTAAATCACTGGAAAACTTTTTCATTGCCTGTTTGGGCGAACAGGGCGAAGAATGGCCCGATGGAAACCACCGAAAAACGCCAGCGCGGCCGGCCGCGCGCCTTCAACGGGCCGTCCGAGGCCGCATCGGTGCAGTCGCTGGACCGGGCGCTGCGCATCCTGGCAATCGTCGCCGATGGCAGTGGCCTGTCGCTGAGCGAGATCGCTGCCAGTTCCGGTCTGCCGGCATCCACCGCCTACCGCATGCTGACGACGCTGGAGAACCATGGCATGGTCGAGTTCGACGGCATCGACCAGCTGTGGTCGATCGGCGTCGAGACCTATCGCATGGGCGCGGCGTTCCTGCGCCGCCGCAAGCTGGTCGACCGCGCCCGTATCGTCATGCAGGAACTGATGGAGAAGACCGGCGAGACCGCCAATCTCGGCGTCGCCGAGGACGATTGCGTCGTCTTCGTCAGTCAGGTCGAGACGCACCAGGCGATCCGCGCCTTTTTCCGGCCGGGCACGCGCAGCTCCTTCCATGCCTCGGGCATCGGCAAGGCGGTGCTGGCGCATCTCGAGCCGGAGCGCGTCGCCACCATCCTGCGCCGGGCCGGGTTGGAGCGCTTCACCGAAAATACGCTGTCCGACATCTCGGCGCTCGCCCGCGACCTGGTGACGATCAAGCTGCGCGGCTGGTCGGTAGACGACGAGGAGCGGCATCCCGGCATGCGCTGCGTTGCCGCCGCCATCTTCAATGAATTCGGCGAGCCGATCGGCGGCGTTTCGGTCTCCGGGCCGACAGTACGGGTCACGCCGGAACGGCTGGCCGAGATCGGCCCGCTGGTGCACGATGCGGCGGCGGAGGTGACGAGGATGATCGGCGGGCTGCCGACCCCTCCCGGCCTTGGCAGCGAGCCGAGCGCATGGCAGCGCTGACCGGCGCGGAATGGTGCGACATCTGCCAGGATGGCCAGAGCTAGGCCCCGGGCACCGCGCTCTTGGTCGATAGGTCGTAGAAATCAAGCAGCATCGCCAGCCCAACTCCGCAGGCGGTGAAGATGAGGCCGGCAATGAAGATACGATTGGCGCGTTCATAAACGCGCCGTTGTAGAGACGTTATGTCGAGCAGCAACCGCAGCGCTCGTATCTGCAGGGCAATGCCGATCAAAATCGGCGCGACGGCGGCCAGGTGATAGATTTCCCATGGTATCGGGTTGGCGGCCCAATGCGTGATGAAGCCCAGCGAGAACGCCAGCAGGATGCCGACGGTGGTGATTGTGCCGTTGCGGAAAATTGTCTCGATCGGCTCTTCGTTCGGATCTTGCTCGCCCAAGCGCCCTCTCCCCTGTTTCGGTATCGGTGCAGATTAGGCTGTTGGGAAATCGCTGTACATCGGCAAGAGTGTTGGCGAATGCTGAAGCGGCATCCGATCTCGTCTTAAGTGGGCGATGTTCGACAGGACAGAGAGGCTGACGGAGCGCGGCTTTATTCCAGCTTGGGTTCCTCGCCCCACGGAAGTGGGGAGAGGTGGCGCGGCGAAGCCGCGACGGAGAGGGGACCGCGCCCTACGAAGGCCCCCTCTCCGGCCGCGGAGCCTGTCCTCGGGCTTGCCGAAGGCAAGACCCGTGGGCGGCCACCTCTCCCCCGCTTCGCGGCGGGCGAGGAACCCAGGTCCTAAGAGGTCGGAGGAACAACCCCTCTGCCCTGCCACTCAGACGCGCAGAAAAAGGGGCAGTGGGGTGCCCCTTCTTCCGGTTGCCTGAAACGGTCACCTCCTCCCAAGCTGGCATAGTGGCCCTCAAAGCCAGCAGCGATGGCGATAGCCGTCGTAGCCGACATAGGTGTCCGAGTACGGGTCGTAGCTCTGGTAGCGATTGAGGCAGCGCCGGACGTGCCAGGAGCCGCCGTCTTCCTCGATATAGACGGTGCGCGGCTGGGCGAGCGCGCTGCCGAGCAGGAAGCCGCCGACACCTGCGGCAATGCCGATGCCGAGGTGCTTGTGCTTGTGATGGGCGGCCGACGGCTGAACGGTGCCGACCAGCATGGCGGCGGCGACGGTGGTGGCGACGAGGCCGGAAACGATGGTGCGCTTGAACATGACGATCTCCTTGTTGTGGGAGGCGATCCAACCGCCTCTTGACCGTCAGTCGTCGCGACAAGGAAAAAGGTTCGAAGGTCTTTTTGGATTTTTTCTCGGCGGGAGAAATCGCGCGGTCTGATGCGCGACCACGAACGGTCGCGCCGTCGACAGTTCACCGGAACAACCGGCAGGCCTCAGCCCATGCCGGTGATATGGCGAAGCCAGAAGGCGAGCGCGATGAAGCCGATGATGGTGGTGACGCCGGTCCAGTCGATATTGGCGTGCTTCAGGTCCTTGATGAGCTTCACCAGGAGAACCCAGGCCACGACGACGAGCGGGAGAATGATGACAAACCTGATCATGCGACTGCCTCGCTGATGCAATTGCACCTTCGATCAATATAGGAAGCGAATTGGCCGTTTTCAGGACGCCTTGGCGGCAGAACCGCCGCGTTCGCGGCAGCGGAAAACGGAGTTTTGTCTTTACTGGCGCAGCAGATATGGTAACCGGAGCGCCGTGCCCTTGTAGCTCAGCTGGTAGAGCAGCGGTTTTGTAAACCGAAGGTCGGCGGTTCGATTCCGTCCGGGGGCACCAGTACGGGCTTCTTGAGACCTCCGGGGCGCTTGATATCTGCTCATCCCCGATATCCACAGGCCGGGGCCGTCAGGATCGGTAGCACATCAGCTTCAACGCATATATTCCCTAGCGGAAACCATAGTTCCCTAGCGGAAAACCTAGGAGTCTTCGTTGGAGCAGAAACGCACGACCGCCCCCTTCATCAACGGCATATTTGGCGGATTTATCGTCTTCGCCTTCGCGTTCGGTTTCCGTTTCCTGCTAAGTCCCGATCCCGATCCAACATCAAGAGCAACGACAAGCCTTTCAGTACTGGCCTTCGCCATTTGTTTCGGCGCAGCCTTCCTCCGCGAGCACCGGCGCCAGATTGCCGCCGCCAGAGAATATATAAGCCGCCCAAGATCGTATTAGGGGCGTACGTGTCGGGACCGTCCTCGTCGGGTCACCAGAAACTTCCGTGAAATTGCTGGCAAAATCTGTCGCCAGACAACGAGTTAGCATCTCATATCTAGAGACGCTGAGCCCGGGCGTGACTTCGCGGTTGCAGAGCCGTCATTTCGGCCCTCTCTCCCGGCCTCGGCCATCTCGTACCATTCGATTAAATTGCTCCTGTGTATATTAGCACTCGCTCAATTAAGCGCGCCGACAATGTCGGTGCGGCGGGCCAAAAACCAAAGGGTGTTGTCATGCGAAGTGATTTCGCCGCGGCGCGCGAGCTTTTGGAGTGCGCACAAAACCGCCTCTGCGGCGCGGATGAAACGAGCCGACGCGTCAACGAGGCCCTCGACGCGCTGATTGAAGAAATAGCCATCGCGGAATTCCGCAAGGCGCCACTGACGGTTGTGCCGTTTCCGCGTGCGCGGCCGCCTAAGCATGTTCGGTAGAGCGCTGATCGCTCGCGTTGACGAAGAGCCGGCAACTGGTGTTTCCGCAATCGCCCGTTGGAGCGTCGTTGAACGACCAAGCCTTTGACGATAGAGTTGCCGGGCAGTGGTGCTCTGAAACTCCGGAGCCGATCCATGTCACGCTGTGGAGATGTCTACGAGAACAAAGTGACCGGCGAATATGCGGTCATCCTGCGTGGCACCGAAGACCGCGGCCAGGGACCTGGCATCGCTCATCTGACAGCCCGGCCGGGAGCCGCAGTGGTGGGCGAGCACTTCCACCCGAACCTGACGGAACGGTTTACCGTCCTCCGTGGCCGTCTCGACGCTTGCATCGCCGGGAAAACTTTGTCCCTGGGGCCTGGCCAATCCGCCACGGTCGAAGCAGGCGTCGCACATGATTGGTGGAACAGCAGCAAAACCGAAGAAGCGCATGTCCTGGTCGAAGTCGACCGGGCGCCAGGTGCGGACAATGTCGACCCGAACTGTTTCGAGCTGCTGATCGGCATGCTCTTCGGCCTGGCCAATGCCGGCAAGGTGGACAGAAAAGGTAGACCTTCGCCGCTTCAGGCAGCAGTCATCGCCAGAGAATTTGCCGACGTGATCGTCTTCACGCACCCGCCACCTTCGATTCAGCGAGTGGCGCTGGCGATCCTGGCGCCACTCGGCCATCTGCTCGGCTATCGCGCGATCGACCCGGACTACTGCAAGCCGCACGGGCATGTCACGCCGGCTCCTGAAATCCTCGCTAGAGCAGGCCTAGTAGCCGGATGATCCGGGTCCATATTGGGCGCCCGGCATTTTTGTCGGCAGCCATACATAGGACTCGCGGCAAGCTCTATGAAGCACTCGCGACATGACCGGATATGGCGACCCGGTCGAACGTGTTTCTCACCCTGACCGACTTGTAGACGTAGGCGACCCAGATGCCGGTCAGGACAAAAGAAACTGCGGGCATTACCAGCGCATCCCCTGCAAGCACCAAGCTCACAGGAGCGCTCATAACCGCTGAGATCCATGCCGCGTCCAGAATAAACACGATTGGTATTGCAAACCACTGATACAGGAATAGCTGCTTGAAGCGGTAACTCCGCAGCAGCATCGCAAAGAGCACAACCACCTGGAACACCACAAACGCCAGCAAGAGGGCAATCTCTCCGTAGACCGCCAAAGTGCCATTCGGGAGCGTCATGAGCTGTCGGTAGCCTTCACTCGATGAGCCCAATGAGACGAGCGTGCGTAGCGGGGAGAAAGCCTGAAGGATCGCCAGCAGCATAAGCCAGCCTCCGAAACCTACGAGAGCCGAAGGATCCTGTAATGGCTTTGCGGCTGACCGAACGGCAAAGAAAACAGGCACGCCGATCAGCAGCAGCACTATAGCCCAATGCCAGATGGAAATCTGCATCCAACCCTCCCTTGATGCCCTTTTAGGTTGTAACAGATTTCAACCTCAACTCAAGAGGCAACATCGAGAGGAAGCGCTGCTTGCAGACCCGTCAACACTAGATTTCCGGCATGATACTATTTCCGGCAGGATGCTGCCATGTCGCGAACTCTGATCGTCGTTGGTCTCAGCATAGTCGCCATAGGCCTGCTGTGGCCTTGGTTGGCTCGGACCGGCCTTGGCAGGCTGCCCGGCGATATCGTGATCGAGCGTGAGAACTTCAGGCTTTATGTCCCTATCACCACGGGGATACTGGTCAGCATCGTGCTCTCGGCCATTCTATGGCTGATCAACCGTTAGGCGATGCTCCGGCTGCGGCGATTTGGGTTGCAGGCCCTACTCGCCCTTGATCTTCTTACACTCCGATCGCCGCCACCAATATCCTGTTCTGCCTGCGTATCGCCGTGCGCAGTTCGGCAATCCTCGCCTCCTCGCGCTTCACGAATTCGATGAACATCATGTTCATGTTGTTGAAGATGAGTTCGCCGAGCGCCGGCCCGTCGATGTCGCGGCGCACCAGGCCGAGCGCCTGCAGGCGGACGATCAGCGCGCGGATTTGCTCGGTCAGGGCGCGGTCTAGCGCGGTATAGGCCTGGCCGAACGGGCTGTCGGGCAGTTGCGTCGAGATCGCCATCGCCTGCCGCCACATCTCCTTGCTGAGATAATGCAGCGAGTGCTCGATATAGATGCCGAGCAGCGTATCGAGAGCGTCGCCGACATTGGCCGGCGGGTTGGCGACGACGCCGCGCCCGGCATTCAGCACCTCGTTGACCTCCATCGAGACGATGGCGCCGAGGATGTCGCCCTTGTTCTGGTAGTAATTGTAGATCGTGCCGACCGAGACTTCGGCCTGCGCGGCGATGGTCTCGATCTTGGCGCCTTCATAACCCGCATCGCGGAAAAGCGCCGCCGCCGCCTCGATGATGCGGCGGTGCCGATCCGCCTTCTGCCTTGCCCGCAATCCGCTCATATCGGCTGTTTGCCACAAAAACAGAATTGACTCAATTTTAGAATTGGTTCAATTTTTTCCTACAAGCCAAAAAGGCATGGGAGAACACTCGATGTCCATCAATCAAAAGACCCCCAATCCAATTACCAGGAATCCGCTTTCCGTTCTGAAGAGCCATCTCCAAGGCGCCTGTGCGGCGGCAGCACTGCTGCTGGCGGCGGGCAGCCTCGCTCAGGCGCAGGATCTCAACGCACTGATCTGGTGCGATCACGCCGATCCGGCGCTGCTGCAGCCGTTCGAGGAGGCGAACGGCGTCAAGGTCAATGTCAAGGAGTTCGAAGGCACCGGGGCCGGCCTGGCGATCGTCGAACAATCGCAGCCCGGCGACTGGGACGTGATGGTGATCGACAGCATCGACGTACGGCGCGGTGTCGAAAAAGGCCTGTTCGAGCCGCTACCGGAAGACAAGCTGCCGCTGGCCGACCTGTTTCCGCAGGTGAAGATGGATAGCTCCACCGTCGTCGACGGCAAGCGTTACGGCATCACCGAAAAGTTCGGCTACAACACGATCGGCTACAACAAGACAAAGGTCGACCCGGCCGACATGCAGTCGATGGCGGCGCTGACCGGCGACAAATACAAGGGCAAGATCGCCATCTACGATTATTACCTGCCTGTCATCGGCATGGCCGCACTGGCGATCGGCAAGAAGACTGCCGAGCTGACCGAAGCCGACCTTCCCGCCATCAAGGAAGAGCTGCTCAAAATGAAGGCCAACGCCAAGCTGGTCGGCGAGGTGACCGCCAGCCAGACGGCGCTGGCGACCGGCGAGGTCGACATTCTGGTCGGCGGCGGCGAATGGGTGACGGCGGGACTGGCCAAGGAAAACCCTGCCCTCGATTTCTCTATCCCGAAAGAAGGCGCCGTGCTGTGGTCGCAGTCGCTGGCAATGTTCAAGGATTCCAAGAACAAGGAGCTGGCGCTTAAATTCATCCAGTACATTATGAGCCCCGAAGGCCAGGCGCGGCTCGCCACCTCGTCCTGTTATTGGGGCATGCCGGCCAACACCAAGGCGGCGCTGAGCGATGAGCAGAAGAAGATCCTGCGCTTCGACGAGCAGCCGGAATTCCTCGCCCGCGCGCAATCCTATCCGGCGCCGAACGCGGATCTCGACAAGAAGATGCAGGACGTCTGGACCGAAATGCTGCAGGCGCAATGACCGGCTGCCGGTCGTGAGCGTTGCGGCAAAGAGCCCCCTGCCCTGGGCGCTGGTCACGCCGGCGCTCGGCTGGACGCTGCTGTTCTTCGTGCTGCCCTTCGTCGCCATGGCGGTATCGAGCCTGACGGCGCATGACGGCGGCGGCTTCACGCTGTCCAACTACAGCCAATTCTTTGCCAATCCGTCCTACTGGCAGGCGATGGTGAACTCGCTGCAGGTCACGGCGATCGTCACCGTGATCTCCGTGCTGCTCGCCTATCCTTTTGCCTGGATCCTGGCCGAACAGGTGCCGGAGCGCTGGCAGCGGCTGGCGCTGATGCTGGCCGTGCTGCCGTTCTGGACCTCCTATGTCGTGCGCTCCTATTCGTGGCTGCTGGTGCTGGCGCAAAACGGCGTCGTCAACCGCGCACTGACAGGCTCCGGCCTGTCCAGCGAACCGCTGCAGCTCGCCAATACTCGGCTGGCCACCGTCACCGGCTTCGTGCATTTCTTCGTCATGCTGTTGACGCTGACGATCTTCGCCAATCTGAAGCAGCTCAGCCCCAGCTACCGCAAGGCCGCCGCCGATCTCGGCGCCGGGCCGATGCGCACATTCCTGCATGTCGTTCTGCCGCTGACGCTCCCCGGCATCATGGTCGGCGCCTTCCTCACCTTTGTGCTGTGCATCGGCGACTACATCACGCCGCAGATCCTCGGCGGCAACAACGAGCTTTTGATGCCGCAGCTCGTCATGATGCAGATCGGCCGGCGCGGCGACTTTCCGCTCGCCTCGGCGCTGTCGATCATCCTGATGGCGGTGGTCACCGTCGCCTACCTCGCCTGCTCCCGCTGGCTGAAGATCGAGCGGGCCTGACCATGCGCGCGCTCATCCGCCTCGTCTCCGGCCTTTATGCCATCGCCATCTATGGCTTCATCTTCCTGCCGGTGGTGGTGCTGGTGCTGTTTTCGCTGCAGGCGACGTCGTTTCCGATCCCGCCCTTCACCGGGCCGTCGCTGCGCTGGTACGAGGCCGTGCTCGCCGACACGCGGCTGACTTCGGCTCTGGTCAATTCGCTGCTGGTGGCGGTCGTCTCCTCGGCTGTCGCCGTCACGCTTGGCTTTCTCTCCGCCTGGGGTTTTGCGCGCTTCGCCTTGCCGGGCTCGGGCCTGATGCGCGGGCTGATCACCTTGCCCTTGACCGTCAGCTATCTCATCATCGGCATGGGGCTGCTGGTGCTGTTCAACTGGACCGGCGTACCGAAGTCTCTACTTGCCGCAGGCATCGGCCATGTCGTGATCAACCTGCCGCTCTGCTTTGCCATCGTCTACAGCCAGATGGGCGACCACCAGATCAATATCGAGCGCGCCGCGCGCGACCTCGGCGCGCCCGAATGGAAGGTGCTGCTGCTGATCACCGTGCCCATCATGGCGCCGGCCATCTTCGCCGGTTTCTTCCTGTCGATGACCTTCTCCTGGGACGAGTTCGTCATCTCGTTCCTGTTGACGCGCTTCGACACGACGCTACCGGTCGAGATCTGGAACCTGCTCCGCTCCGGCCTCAATCCCAAGACCAACGCCGTCGGCTCGCTGGTCTTCGCCGTCTCCATCGTACTGGTGGTATTGTTCGAGCTGATGCTGTTGCGGAGGAAGCCGGCATGACCGCGCCACTGGTCGATATAAGCTCTGTCTCGCATCGCTTCGGCCAGCACACGGTGCTGAAGAACGTCTCGCTGACGATCGAGCCTGGCAGCTACACGATCCTGCTCGGCCCGTCCGGCTCCGGCAAGACGACGCTTTTGTCCATCCTCGGCGGCTTCGTCACGCCGAGCGAAGGCAAGGTGCTGATCCGCGGCGAGGACTGCACCGCCGTGCCGCCGGCGAAGCGGCCGACGACGACCGTGTTCCAGGATTATGCGCTGTTCCCGCATATGAGCGTCGGCAGCAATGTCGGCTTCGGGCTGCGCATGCGGGGTGTCGATGGCGCAACCCGGGCAGCAAGGGCACGCGAGGCGCTGGCGCTGGTTGGCCTCGCCACCGCCTTCGACAAGAAGCCGCATCAGCTTTCGGGCGGTCAGCGGCAGCGCGTGGCGCTGGCGCGCGCCCTGGTGGTCGAGCCGGCGGTGCTCCTGCTCGACGAGCCGCTCGGCGCGCTCGACCTGAAATTGCGCCGGCAGATGCAGGATGAATTGAAGGCGATCCAAAAACGCGTCGGCACCGCCTTCATCCACGTCACTCACGATCAGGAAGAGGCGATGGCGCTGGCCGATCATTGCGTGGTGATGAATGACGGGCGCATCGAGGACGAAGGACCGCCCGAGCGCGTCTATGCACGGCCAGCGACGCGCTTTTCCGCGACTTTCATGGGCGAAAGCACGCTGTTATCGGGAACGGTGACCGAGGCGAAGAGCGGCAAAGTCACCGTCACCACGAAGCTTGGGTCGCTCTCGCCGCCCGGCACATTGCCGGCCGGCTCGACCGTTGCGCTGGCCATCCGCCCGGAGCATCTTGTTCTCGGCGCTGCCGGCGGTGCTGTGGCGCTCGGTACGGCCAAGGTCAGCGACGTCGTCTTCCAGGGCAGCTTCAAGCGCGTGCTGGGGACCTCCACGACCGACCCGGCGCTGCACTTCATCGCCAAGGTCGCGGCCGCATCGGCCGTCCAGCCGGGCGACGTTGTCGCGGTATCGTGCGATGCTGGCGACATCATCCTGCTTGCGGACCAAACATGAGCACGCTTCCAATCATCGACGCTCCTGACTGGTACGAAACTATCCGCATGGGCGATGGCGTGACGCTGATCCACGAGCCGTGGATCAAGCCGTTCTTCCGCTGCAACATCTGGCATGTGCGCGGCCGCAACCGCGATCTTCTGTTCGACACCGGCCTCGGCCATTTCAGCCTGCGCCGCCACGTGCCGCTGGTCACGGAGCGCAAGCTCACCTGCGTGGCCAGCCACACGCATTTCGATCATATCGGCTGCCATCACGAATTTCCCGACCGCTGCGTGCACCCGGCCGAGGCCGAAATCCTCGCCGATCCACGCAACGAATGGACGGTTGCCGACCGCTATGCAACTGACGAGATGTTCGACGGCATGCCGCAAGGCTGGGACACGAAGCGCTACCAGATCCTGCCCGCACCAGCCGGCCGGTTGCTCGAACAAGGCGATGTCGTCGATCTCGGCGACCGTGCCTTCGAGGTCATCCACACGCCCGGTCATTCACCCGGCGGCATTGCGCTCTACGAAAACAGGACAGGCATCCTGTTTTCCGGCGACATCGTCTATGACGGCCCGCTGATCGACGACGTCTATCACTCCGATATCGACGATTATGTCGAAACGCTGCTGCGCATGCGCGATCTCGATGTCTCGGTCGTGCACGGCGGCCATTTCCCGAGCTTCGGCAAAGTCCGCTATCGCCAGCTTGTCGACGAGTATCTCGCGCAAAAGCGCCAGGCCGGCTGCCATCTGTTGCAAGCCCGATAAGCACTGGCGCTGTGGCGTCAAAGCGCCCTTTGCGGACAGGGTGTCCCCGCCGCGTCGCCGCAGCGTGAGGCCGTGGGCTCGGGTCTAAAGCTCTTTTCCTCCGACTGGCGCACCAGTTCCGCGAAAGCCAGGGCAAAACTTGCCAGCATCAGGAAGACAATAATCAAGCGTGCCAGCGGCAATAGATCGGCCTCGACTGGTTAGCCCCCACGCCGCCCGTCCGCTGCCGGCTAACATGATCGATATGGCTTTACGAGAGTTTAAGGCGAGTCTTAACCATCACATCATTTTGTCCTCCGACATGATGCGCGAGTGCGGCTTGTTTGGTCGCCATCTCCAGGCACCTCCCTCCCTTTGCAGAAATGCCCACCCATGCTAACCCGGCGCTGGCGCGGCCCAGCAACCGGTCGCCGCCAATCGGTCGCCAGACGGTCGTCGCCAATCGGTTGTCGTTGAGAGCCATGAGCAAAACCGCCAGCCGTTTCGCCTTCGTCTCATCCGGTACAGCCGACGCCAATGCAGCGCTGGAAAGCCTCTCTGCACGTTACGGCCAGGCATCCGTCGAAGAAGCCGGGATCGTCGTGGCGCTCGGCGGCGACGGCTTTCTGCTGCAGACCCTGCGTGAGACGATGAGCACGGGAAAGAAGGTCTACGGCATGAACCGTGGCACCATCGGTTTCCTGATGAACGAATACCGCGCCAGCGGCTTGACCGGGCGCATCGCGGCGGCCGTTGCCGAAACGATCCGTCCGCTGGAGATGCAGGCGGTGACGGCCGAAGGCGAGACGATTTCGGCGCTCGCGATCAACGAGGTCGCGCTTTGGCGCCAGTCGTACCAGACGGCCAAGATCCGCATCACCGTGGATGGGCAAGAGCGGCTGGAGGAATTGCACTGCGACGGCGTGATGATTGCGACGCCGGCCGGCTCGACCGCATATAATCTGTCGGCGCACGGGCCGATCCTGCCGCTCGACGCTCCGCTGCTGGCGCTGACCCCGGTCAGCCCGTTTCGTCCGCCCCGCTGGCGCGGCGCGCTGCTCTCCAACAAGGCGATCGTGCGTTTCGACATTCTGGAGCCGGAAAAGCGGCCGGTGAATGCCGCCGCCGACCACACCGAGGTCAAGGCGGTGACGACGGTCACGGTGAGGGAATCGCCGACGGCAACGGCGACGCTGCTGTTCGATCCCAACCATTCGTGGAACGAGCGCATTCTCGCCGAACAGTTCAGGTATTGAGCCGGCGCAGCGTCCACTGCGCAAATTAAGCATCGCGATTAAGGTTACGACTTCACAATCGCGCCAATGCCGCCCGTTTGTGTTGACAAATCGTGGGCTTGCGCCTACCTGCAATACCAATCTTGCAGGCGCGCGGCGCTTGCCGCGACTGCATATGTTGCGCCCCCGAACCAGCCAAAGACAGCCAAACTTGTCCTCAGACACCCAGATCGCTCAAGAAGCGTTGACCTTTGCAGACCTCGGTCTGTCGCCGAAGGTCCTTTCCGCAGTTACCGATGCCGGCTACACCGAGCCGACGCCGATCCAGGCTGGCGCCATCCCTCACGCCTTGCTCGGCAAGGACGTGCTGGGCATAGCCCAGACCGGCACCGGCAAGACGGCGTCCTTCGTCCTGCCGATGCTCACCCGGCTGGAAAAGGGCCGCGCCCGCGCCCGCATGCCGCGCACGCTGATCCTCGAGCCGACGCGCGAGCTCGCCGCGCAGGTCGAGGAAAACTTCGTCAAATACGGCAAGAACCACAAGCTCAACATCGCACTGCTGATCGGCGGCGTGTCCTTCGACGAGCAGGACAAGAAGCTCGAGCGCGGCGCCGATGTGCTGATCGCGACCCCCGGCCGCCTGCTCGACCATCGCGAGCGCGGCAAGCTCCTGCTCAACGGCGTCGAGATCCTCGTCATCGACGAGGCCGACCGCATGCTCGACATGGGCTTCATCCCCGACATCGAGCGTATCTGCGAGATGATCCCGTTCACCAGGCAGACGCTGTTCTTCTCGGCGACGATGCCGCCGGAAATCACCAAGCTCACCGAGAAATTCCTGCACGCACCGGTGCGCGTCGAAGTGTCGAAGGCAGCATCGGCCGCCACCAACATCACCCAGCGGCTGGTGAAATCCGGTCCGAAACCCTGGGACAAGCGCGAGACGCTGCGCAATCTGATGAAAGCCGAGGATGCCGAGCTGAAGAACGCCATCATCTTCTGCAACCGCAAGATCGAGGTATCGGAGCTGTTCCGCTCGCTGCTGAAATATGACTTCGACGCCGGCGCTCTGCACGGCGACATGGACCAGCGCGCGCGCATGCAGATGCTGGCCAATTTCCGTGACGGCAAGCTGCGCTACCTCGTTGCTTCGGATGTCGCGGCGCGCGGCCTCGACATTCCCGATGTCAGCCATGTCTTCAATTACGACGTGCCGATCCACGCGGAGGATTACGTCCACCGCATCGGCCGTACCGGCCGCGCCGGGCGCTCGGGCAAATCCTTCACCATCGCGACCAAGTCGGACACCAAATACATCGACGCCATCGAGCGGCTGATCGGCACGAAGATCGAGTGGCATGACGGCGATTTGTCGACGGTCGTTGCCAGCGAAGGCGGCGAGGATGAGGCCCCGCGCCGTGGCCGCGGTGCGCCACGCCGTGCCGGCCGCAAGGACGACGCCAAGGACAGGGGCGAGCGCAAACCGCGTGAACGCCACGCCAAGCGCAGCGAAGAAGCAGCGCCGGAAGCAGTTAGCGAGGAACAGCCGGTCGTGGCCGAAGCCGCGGTCGCCGACATCGACGAGCGGCGTACCCGCAAGGACGCGATCCGGTCGGAAAACAGCGAACGCCAGGCTTCACCTGAACGGAAGGCTTCGCCGGATCGCAACGAAAGGCGCGCGCCCGAACGCGGCGACACCAGGCCGCAGCGCGAGCGCCCTGCCCGCCAGCGACAGGAAGACAATGACGCGACCGTCGGCTTCGGCGACGACATGCCGGCCTTCATGCGGATCGTCGCCAAGGTCTGATGCTGCAGCGCTTGTGCGTCCTGCGGACGCGCGAAGCACCGAAACCTGCATAAGACAGCCTCGCTTCGCGCTGAGATGGGGTTAGTCCGGCAGGCCCGCCTTGCGAAGGCCTTCGATATATCTGCTGCGATCGTCCGGTCGATAAAACGGCGGCAGCACCTCGGCGAGATTCGAAAGCCGCAGCGAGGGATCGAACTCGCAAAGCCGGGCCATCATTTGCTGCGCTTCCGTTAGGCGCCCCGCAAGGGCATGACCCGCCGCCACTACACGCATCGCGCTCACGTAGTTCGGCTGGTGACGCAGCGACTTTCCCGCCCAAGCGACGGCGTCATCGTAGTGGCCTGCACAAAAATGAGCGAGCCCGGTGTTGAACTGCCAAGCGAACAGGCGTGGATCCAATGGGCTTAGGCGCATGGCAAGCGCGGCGTGCTCGATGGCCTTGCCTGGCTCGCCCAAGCAAGCCCTCACCCAGCTGCTGACGCCCAAAGCAGCGGCCAAGTTCGGGTTGAGAGCGAGCGCGCGATCGATGCAAGCCGCACTATCATCAAGGTCGCCGCCTACGTAGCCGAGGACGTATCCACCGTAGGAAAGCGCAATTGCATCGTCCCTTCCGAGTTCGACCGCTCTCCTGGCCAGTCGAGTAGCTTCGGCAATCTCTTCTGCACGGTCGACCATCCAGCCGTTGCTTTTTCGGGTAGCGTAGCACCGCGCCGCCCGCGCATGGGCTATCGCGAACTCCGGGTCACGGTCGATCGCCTTCATGAAGAGGCGCAAGGCGTCGTCAATGGCCGCTCTACTAGTGATCGTTCGGTCAAAGGCCGCCAGCCCGCGGAGATAGTAGTCATAAGCATCGAGGCTTTCTGTCGGTTTGCGTTTGGCACGCTCGATCTCAGCCTCCTCCATTTTCGGTGTGATTGCGCCGACGATGCTCGAGGCGACCTGGTCCTGCAGATTGAAAACTTCGGCGAGCGTTCCATCAAAACGGTCGGCCCAGAGATAGGCCCCCGTCGAGGTGTCGATGAGCTGCCCGGCGATGCGCAGGCGGTCGCCCGCCCGGCGAACACTTCCCTCGACCACATAGCGCACGCCCAGCTCACGCCCGACCTGCTTTATGTCTATGGACCGTCCCCTGTAGGTGAAGCTCGAATTCCGTGCGACCACGAACAGGTGACGAAAGTGAGCCAAGGCGGTGACAATGTCTTCCACCATGCCGTCGGCGAAATATTCCTGCTCCACATCACCGCTTAGATTCTGAAACGGCAGCACCGCAATTGATGGCTGATCGTCGCGCCTCGTCGGGACTGCCAGAACCTGCGCCAGTGATACGGCGCCAGAGCTTGGCTCCGGCCGCTGACGTTCAGGTCGTTCGCGGGACTGCAGGGAAGCCGCAAGTGAGCTTGTCTGCTCCTCTGGGTCCGCATTCAGATGTTTTTTTAAAGCTGCCCGACACAGCTCGAACTGGCGCAAAGCGGCGTTTTCGTGGCCCCGATGAGCGTGGATGCGGATCAGCGCCCGATGGGCTGCCTCCGCCGTCGAATCCGAGGCGAGCAATCTCTCCGCGAGCCCTTCGCAGGCCGTCTCTTCCGCTGAGCCGGGTGCGGGCAGCGCCAGGCTCAGCCGATCGACCAATTGCAGCGCTTTGCGCTGATACTTGCTCAGATACGGTCCAAACCACTCGTCCAGTTCGTCAGGAATGGCTTGCCCAGCAAGCAGCTCACCGCGGTAGAGATCGGCGGCGAAGGCGAGATCGGTGGTTCGGCCCTCCTCTAATTTCCGATCGAAGATCGAGATGTCCGCCTCATCCGGTCCGGCAATCAGCGCAACGGTTTCCTGATCCCCATCGATGTAGACGGTCGCATCCGAGCTGGCGGGGAACGTGCGCCTGATGTCGACCAGCGCTTGCCGCAGACTATTGCGGGCCTGCCCATTGCTTCGCCCCGGCCAAAAGACTTCGGAAAGCTGCTCGCGACGATGGCCGCGGCGGCCTGCAAGAACCAGAGCAGCAAAAAGAAGCGAAGTCTTGCGTGTGGCGAACCGGACAGGCCGATGCTCCGGGGAAGTAACCTCCAGGCCACCAAGCAACCGGATGCGCACAAATCGTCTCCAGACTTTGACCGCAGCGACAGAATAGCATCTCGGTAGATTGATTTAACACCGATTTAACGGCGGATCGTCGGACTTCTCCCAGTTGTTCACGCACAGCCGAACAGCCCGAAAACGCCTTCGTGGCACGCTCCCATCCGCAAACTGGAAATGGGAGACCAAAACAATGGCTCACACGGAACCTCGCGCCGCCCGCAGCATGTCCAAACGGTTGCTTGGGTCTAGCCTGAAAGGCGCAGCAATGATGATCGCTGCCTTCACGCGATGGCGGCGGACCGTCGCGAGACGCAGGGCACTGGCAGATTTGACGAACGATCAGCTGAATGACATCGGTCATTCGGAGGTCCATCAACCCGTGGTCAACGCCGCCAAGGCAGTTCTGATCACGAACTTGATGTCGATGAGGTAAGATCGGCGCTCAAAATGGTTTTGCGCCCTAAAGATTCTTGAGTTCCAGGCGGGATGCCAGCAGGTCCAGAAAAGCACGGACTTTGGCCGAGGATAATCTGCCTTCCGGCCACACGGCGTGTATCGGCACCGGCACAGGCTCGAATTCGGTCAGAACCAGTTCCAGGCGGCCGTCGTCCACCAGGTGTTTTATCTGCCAAAGCGGCGAGTAGCCCAGACCCAATCCGTGAACCGCGGCTGCATAGATGGATATCATCAAATTCGACCGGAAAGTGCCCGCGACCTTCACCGACCGGGGCTTGCCTTCAATCTGAAACATCCATTCGCCCGGGCGGCCGTCGACAGTTCGTACGATGCAATCGTGCTCACGCAATTCAAGCGGATGGGCCGGTCGGCCGCGTTGCTGGAAGTAGGCAGGTGCGCCGAACACGACGCGCCGCAACGCCCCCAGCCGCTTCGCACGTAAATTGGAATCCGGCAAATTGCCGATCCGGACCGCCAAATCGAGACCCTCGGCATCAAGATCGACAAATTCATCGGAAAGCTGGAGGTCAACCTCGACGCGGGGATATGTCCGCATATAGTCGGCGATGACCGGCATCAGGAAATCCGGGCCGAACAGAACCGGGGCACTCACACGCAGGATGCCCGACGGCTCCGACCGTCGGTTGGCCGCCTGAAGCCTGGCTTCGTTAATTTCCTCGACGGCGGGTTTGATGCGCTGGAAAAAAGCCGCTCCGGCTTCGCTCGGCGTCGAGCGGCGTGTCGTCCTGTGCAGAAGCTCGACCCCGATGGATTCCTCCAATGTCGCCAAGGACCGACTGACCGACTGCAGTGAGCGGTTCAGCCGGCGTGCGGCAGCCGTCAGGCTGCCGTGCTCGACAATGGCAATGAAGGCTTCGAAATCATCTATCCGGCTCATCGCTCCTTTCTCCCGAAAATCGGGAGAAACTATCGCAAAATCGATCAATTGTAACGCAGTTCGCTAGATTTTATCTTCCCTGCATAGGCCGAAAGGCAGACTTGAGGGAAGGAGATCGTCATGCGAACACCCAGTCCAACGGTCCTGATCGTAGGCGCCGCAGGCCGCGTTGCCGGTTTGCTGGTGCCTGAACTCGTCCGCCGCAATGCCAGGATTCGGGCGCTTGTTCGTGACGCCGCGAGTGCCGAAAAAGCCCAGAAAGCCGGTGCATCCGAGATCGCGATCGGAGATCTGCGCGACCATCGGAGCCTTGAGCAGGCCGTGGAAGGTGTCGACGGTGTCTTTCACATCGGACCGGCCTTTGCTCCCGACGAAGCCGCCATGGGGGTTGCCATGGTTGAGGCGGCGGCGCGAGCAGGCGTTCGAAAGTTCGTCTTTTCGTCGGTGATCCAGCCGACCAATACGAGGCTGGAAAACCATGCAAGCAAGGTACCCGTTGAAGCTGCCCTCTATTCGACGAACATGGAGTACACCATTCTGCACCCGGCCAATTTCATGCAAAATATCGCGGCGGCCTGGCCGTCCGTCGTCGAGCACGGCGTTTTCGCCGAGCCGTTTCCAAGGACGGCGAAGCTCGCCCGCGTCGACTATCGCGATGTGGCTGAAGTTGCGGCAATCGCACTGACCGAAGCGCGTTTGTCCTATGCGACCCTCGAGCTGTGCGCCGACGGTATGCACAGCCGCGAAGAGGTCGTCGCCATGATGAGCGAAGCGCTTGGCCGGCCGGTTTCGGCGGGCGAGCCGACATTTCAGGACTGGGCGGCGAAGGCCCGCCTTCCCTATACGGACCGGCAGTTGCAGATGCTGGCCAAAGTACACAGCCACTACGCCAAATACGGCCTCGGCGGGAACAGCCTGACGTTGCGTGCCGTGCTTGGCCGCGAGCCGCGTTCGCTGCGAAGCTTCATTCGGGAATTGGCGCTGCAGACGGCATATGCCGCCTGATCGTCCTCACAATAGCGCCTACGCATATTTTTTTATTAGGAGATTTCGATGCAAGCATCACCGGACCGAGCCTTCAAGTTGAGAAAGCTGCCGCCCTCCTACGGCGCGGTGGTGATGCCGTTGGTTCTTTCGATTCTGATGTCCTCGATTGTCTCGGCGGTTTCGACGGCAATCGGCGCAGGCTGGACGAACGGGTTTATAGCGGCCTGGAGCTATGCGTGGGGCGCTTCATGGCTTGTTGCGTTTCCCAGCCTGCTGATTGTGCTTCCGATCGTGCGCCGGATCGTTGCCGCAATTGTCGATCAGCCGGCCCGGTCCTGATATCGCGAACGAAGGGCGCCGGCGGCCGGTGGTCCGGCATAACCATTAGAGCGGCCCCTTGCGGGGCCGCTCTCGGTTCATGTGCTTGCCTCAGGTGAGCGGCGACAGCTGGATCTCGACGCGGCGGTTCTGAGCCCGGCCGGCAGCCGTCGCATTGGAGGCGATCGGACGCGTCTTGCCGAAGCCGGTGACGGCGAAGCGGCGGGAATCGACGCCCTGTCCGGACAGATAGTTGGCGACCGCCAAAGCACGGCGCTGCGACAGGTCGAAATTGTGCTCGTCGCCGCCGGTCGAGTCGGTGTGGCCGAACACGTCGACGGTGGTCTGCCGGAACTTTTTCAGCACAAGGGCAACCGAATTCAGCACCGGATAGAAACCGGCCTTCACCGCGTCCTGGTCGACGTTGAAGGTGATGTCGGACGGCATATTGAGGATGATCTGGTCGCCGGTGCGGGTGACGCTGACGCCGGTGCCCTGAAGCTGTCGGCGCAGTTCGGCCTCGTTCTGGTCCATGGTGGCACCGATGGCACCGCCGGCAAGCGCGCCGATGCCCGCGCCGATCAGCGCGTTGCGGCGGTCGTTACCGCCGGCAAGCATGCCGAGCCCGGCACCCGCCAAAGCACCGAGACCGGCGCCGGCAGCGGTGTTGGAAACCTTCTGTTCCCCGGTGTAGGGATCGGTGGTGCATGCGCTCACGAGCACAGCCGTCGCCACGACGGCGAGCACAATCTTTTTCATATGGTGGTCCCTCTCCATTCCACGGTCGCGCAACGGCGCACCGCATCAGCCCTTCCAGCGACTTGTACCATGAAATGCGGCGAAAAACGGACCAGCAAAAGCCGTTGCCGCGGCTTTCCCCGGCTCAATTCCACACGCCTGCAGCGGCTCGCGCGACCACCCCAATTCGATCGGCTACCAGAGATTCTTGCCGTCGATGACCACCACTTCGACCTTGTCGAGATCGAAATCGTCGAACAGCCGCGAGTTCACGCTGATCTTCGGATTGTCGAAATTCGGCTCGCCTGTCGACCAGTCCGGCGTCTCGGTGAAGGTGCCGCAGCCGCAGGTGGCGCAAAAACCGTGTTTTATGGTTTTCGATCCCCACTGGTAGAACGAAACATTCTCCGGCGGGCTGGTGAGTCTGAATTGCGATGGGGTGTAATAGGCCCACAACGAACCGCGTTTCGAACAGAAGGAACAGGTGCATCGCGTCACTGTCTGCGGCGCTTGCGAAACCTCGAACGTCGTCGCCTTGCAGTGGCAGCTTGCCTTGATGGTCATGAATTGGTCCCTCACAATGCCGCCGCCCCGTACGGCAAAGGCAGCATAAAGAAACGCTCCTGACAACTGCCGGTCAGCAGACCTGTGAGCCTGCGATGCACAGATCGAAGGCCCATCGATCCAAAACCGCTGCACACGCTCGGGTCAGCCCGTGGGCAAGCTTTTGGGCGTCATGCGCTAGTAGGACGATGGGGGCACGAACAGGCAGATGGTCTTTCCGTCATTGGCACCGGCAACGGAGCACCAATGATATTCGCCGTCGGGCGAATTCTTGATCCGCTTGTCGCTATAGGCCACGACTTCCCCGGTTCCTTTGATGACATAGCCCTCGGGACGTTCGCTGATCGATGTCTGAGAGACCTCGCGGCAATCATAGCCCGAGCAGCAGGAGAACGGATAGCTCCAGCCTTGCGGCATTGCCGCGGTCGGCTTGGCATCATGCGCCAGAGCAGGCGCCGCAAATGGAATGGCGGCAGCAATCAAAACCACTGCCGCGACAAGTGAATTCAGGAGTCGGCGCGCCGTGCGGGCGACTGGGGCCGGTCTGGTTGTGAGAGCAGGCATGAGCGCAGTTCCTATCAACGGTTGTCAAGCATTTCGCTTGCCCGTTCCCGGAACGTGTCTTCCCAGTGGCCGGATCGTCAGGTCGCAGATACGCCGCGTCCGGCCATAAATGCTTTTTTCCTCCCCAGCGCATGAATGCTGGGCTGATTCCTTGGTTGGCGCAAGGAATTGCTGTCGCAATCGAACGCCGACCTCTGCAGCCGGAACCAACCTGCCGCCCTGGTTGACGAACCTCGTCGACCCCCGGCAGAGGGATCGCCAATAACGGGATTTGGCTCGCGCTGGTTCCAGGCTTGGCACCGGCAGGCCCGAGGCATCCGCGTCAAAAGCGGAAATCGATTTTGAAAAACTCTACGAAAAACAAAGTTGTAGAACGACAGGTAGGTGCAAATTGAGAGCTCGTCACTCTCGCACGATGGCCGTAACTCTCGCGTGATGAACCCACATTCCTGCCGGATTGGTGCCCGGCGGCCTCAGTCGATATCGGCCACCGTTTCGCCGGCGCCACCCTCGATCCGCTGCGACAGCGAGGCTTCCATGAAATCATCGAGGTCGCCGTCGAGCACGCTCGACGGGCTGGTGCTCTCGACACCGGTGCGCAGATCTTTCACCAACTGATAGGGCTGCAGCACGTAGGACCGTATCTGGTGGCCCCAGCCGATATCGCTCTTCGACGCTTCCGTGGCGTCCGCCACCGCTTCGCGCTTCTTCAGCTCTTCCTCGTAAAGCCGCGAGCGCAGCATTTCCCAGGCCTTGGCCTTGTTCTTGTGCTGGGAGCGCTCGGCCTGGCAGGCAACCGCGATGCCGGTGGCGAGATGGGTTATGCGCACGGCCGAATCGGTGGTGTTGACGTGCTGGCCGCCCGATCCCGACGACCGATACGTGTCGATACGGACGTCGGATTCGGAAACGTCGATGTCGATCGTATCGTCGATGACGGGATAGACCCAGACGCTGGCGAAGGAGGTGTGGCGGCGCGCATTGCTGTCATAGGGCGAAATCCGCACGAGACGATGCACGCCGGATTCCGTCTTCAGCCAGCCGTAGGCGTTGTGGCCCTTGATCAGCAGCGTGGCGGACTTGATGCCGGCTTCTTCACCGTCATGTACTTCCAGCACTTCGACCTTGAAGCGGCGGCGCTCGGCCCAGCGCGTATACATGCGCAGAAGCATCGAGGCCCAGTCCTGGCTTTCGGTGCCGCCGGCGCCAGCATGGACTTCCAGATAGCTATCGTTGGCGTCAGCCTCGCCCGACAGCAGCGTTTCGATCTGGCGCGCCTTGGCCTCGCCGCGCATCGAGCGGATCGCCGCTTCGGCCTCCGCGATTACGCCCTCGTCGCCCTCTTCCTCGCCAAGCTCGATCAGGCCGATATTGTCTTCCAGGGCCTGGGTGAGGCCTTTGACCGCGGCAATACCTTCCTCGAGGCCCTGACGCTCGCGCATCAGCTTTTGCGCTTCCAGCGGCTCGTTCCAGAGGCTCGAATCCTCGGCACGGACATTCAGGTACTCAAGCCGCTTTATGGCTTGATCCCAGTCAAAGATGCCTCCTCAGCAGGGTTATCGCCTGCCTGATCTCGTCGACAATATTTTGCGTTTCCGCGCGCATGGCTGGCTGTTCTGTCCTGTTGCTAAATGGCGGCTTGATGGCGCGATACATAGGGACGGCACCGGCCCCTGTAAAGCGGAATGGGCCGGCTCGACCATCATCGTCAAGTCGGCCCGACCCGATGTAGCGATTGTCAGTAGAGCCCGCCGCCGCCCGACTGGATGGCCTGGTTGGCCTGCGGCGACAGCGCCCCGCCGGTGGCGTTGGAGCCGTCCGCACCCATGCCGATCACCCAATAGCTGTCGGCGGGACCGGTACCCGGCTTGAAGGCTTCGGTGATGGTTCCGGCGTCGCCCGCGTTGGCTCGCATGCCGGTCTTGCGATTGATCGCAATCAGCTTCATGCCTTCCGGAACCTTGAAGTCGACATTGGGCGTGCCATCCAGCGCCACGCGCATGAAATCCTTGAAGATCGGCGCGGCAAGGCCGCCGCCGGTCGCGCCCTTGCCAAGACCTTTCGGCTGATCGTAGCCCATATAGAGGCCGACAACGAGGTTCGGCGTATAGCCGATGAACCAGGCATCCTTTTCGTCGTTGGTCGTTCCGGTCTTGCCGGCGATGTGACGGCCAAGCTCGTTGATGGTGGCGCCGGTACCGCGTTGCACGACGCCCTCCATCATCGATGTGATCTGGTAGGCGGTCATCGGATCGAGCACCTGCTCGGAGTTGTCGACCAGCTCCGGCTCTGGCTGGTCCTGCCACTCGGCGGCATTGCAGTTCGAGCAGCCGCGTTCGTCCTGCCTAAAGACGGTCTTGCCGTAGCGATCCTGGATGCGGTCGATCAGCGACGGCTTGATCGACTTGCCGCCATTGGCCATGATCGAATAGGCCGACACCATGCGCATCACCGTCGTCTCGCCGGATCCCAGCGCCATCGGCAGATACGGCGCCAGGTGGTCGTAGACGCCGAAACGCTCGGCATATTCCACGACCAGCTTCATGCCCATGTCGTTGGCAAGCCGCACCGTCATCAGATTGCGCGATTTCTCGATGCCGGAGCGCAACGTCGCCGGGCCGGCCACCGTTCCGTCGTAGTTCTTGGGCGTCCAGGTCGTGTTGCCGCTCTGGATGGTGATCGGCCCGTCCATGATCACGGAGGCGGGGGTATAGCCATTGTCGAGGGCGGCCGAATAGACGATCGGCTTGAACGACGATCCCGGCTGGCGCATGGCCTGCGTCGCCCGGTTGAACTCCGATTGCGCGTAGGAGAAACCGCCGACCATGGCCAGGACGCGTCCGGTATGCGGGTCCATGGCGATCAGGCCGCCTTCCACTTCGGGAACCTGGCGCAAGCTGTAGCTGTTGTCCGAGCCGTCGTTCTTCTGCACGAAAATCACGTCGCCCGGCTTCAACACGTCGGCGGGCGACTTCGCCTTGACGGTCCTGCCGTCGACCACGTGGCGCATGGCGAAGCTCATGTCTTCCTTGCTGACAGTGCCTTCGACGCGGTCCTTGACGATTTCGCCGGAGATCTGGCGCGTCGGCTGCAGGCCGATGGACAGGCCGGTGGCCGAGCTGTCGAGCACGACGGCGAGCGACCATTCCGGCACGTCCTCCAACCGCTTGACGTTGCCAAGCGGCACGCCCCAGTCGCCGGAAACGTCGATGCTCGTGACCGGCCCGCGGTAGCCGCGCAGCGTGTCGAACTTCATAAGTCCGTTCTGCATGGCCTTGCGGGCAATCAGCTGCATCTTCGGATCGAGCGTCGTGCGGACGGAAAGGCCGCCCTCGTAGAGCGCATTCTCGCCATAGCGCGCGATGATCTGGCGACGCACTTCCTCGGTGAAATACTCCCCGGCGAAGAGATAGTTGCCGGTGCGGCGCGGCGTGACGCCGAGCGGCTCGGCCTTGGCCTTCTCGCCTTCTTCATGCGTGACGTAGCCGTTCTCGACCATCTGGTCGATGACCCAGTTGCGGCGCTCCAAGGCGCGATCGGCATGCTTGAAGGGATGGTAGTTGTTCGGCCCCTTCGGCAGAGAGGCGAGATAGGCGGCTTCGGCCACCGTGAGCTCGTTCACCGATTTGTCGAAATAGGTTAGCGCAGCACCCGCGACGCCATAGGCGCCGAAGCCGAAGAAAATCTCGTTGAGATAGAGCTCGAGAATGCGATCCTTCGAGTAGGCCTGCTCGATGCGGAAGGCGAGGATCATCTCCTTGATCTTGCGCTCGTAGGTCTGGTCTGAAGACAACAGGAAGTTCTTCGCCACCTGCTGGGTGATGGTCGAGGCGCCGACCTGGCGCTTTCCCGAACCAACATTCTGCAGGTTGACGACAATGGCCCGGCCAAGGCCGGTCACGTCGATGCCGGGGTGATTGTAAAAGTTCTTGTCCTCGGCCGACAGGAAGGCCGCCTTGACACGGTCCGGGATCGCCTGAATCGGCAGATAAAGCCGCCGCTCACGCGCATATTCGGCCATCAGCGCGCCATCCGACGCGTGGATGCGGGTGGTCACCGGCGGCTCGTATTTGGCCAGCACCTCGTAATCGGGCAGGTCCTTCGACAAATGGCCGATATAGATCGCCACGCCCGCCGCGACCAAAAGGGCCAGCGTCGTGCCGATGCCGAAGAAATAGCCAATGAGACGAATCATACCCGCTCCAGTCCTTGGTTCGGGAATTTCCTAAACGAAGCCGCCCTTCACGCAAGCTTTCGGGACGATCCCAAACCGTAATCGCAAAATCCATGTCGCGACCATGTGGGCAAAATACGGCAGCGCGGGATTTCGGTTTCGAATGCCGGAAATAAAAGCACAGGGTGTTGTCGCCGTGCAACGCTGCTTCAGGTTGTGGGCGCCGGCGGACATTTCAGCCTCCGGCCCCCGTTCCGCTCTTGGCCGAAGCAAACAGGGCAACGGCGTTGGTTATGCTCTGGGTCGCCTTGTTGCGCCAATCGGCGCTGAGCAATTGCGCTTCGTCCTTGGCGTTCGACAGATAGCCGAGTTCGACCAGCACGGATGGAACGTCCGGCGCCTTCAGCACCTTGAAGCCGGCAGAACGCTGCGGGTTGTTGATCAGACCGACGCTGGTGGAAAGCTGTCCGACGAGAGTATGGGCGAAGCTCATCGAAAAATTATGCGTCTCGCGGCGGATCAGGTCGATCAGGATATCGGTCACTTCCTTGCTGTCGTCCTTGATCTCCATGCCGGCGAACTGGTCGGAAAGATTTTCACGGTCGGCAAGCGCCTGCGCCTCGGGATCGGAAGCCTTGTCGGACACGGTGTAGACCGTTGCGCCGCGAATGCCCTTGAGGCTGATCGTGTCGGCATGGATCGAGATGAGCAGGTCGGCCTCATGCTGGCGGGCAATGCGCACGCGGTCGTCGAGCCGCAGGAACACGTCGGTCTCACGTGTCAGGAACACGTCGTATTTGCCGCCGGCGGCGAGCTTGTCGCGCAGTTCCATGGCGAAGGCGAGCGTCACGTTCTTCTCGACCGTCCCGTTCAGGCCCTCGGCGCCGCCGTCGATGCCGCCATGGCCGGGATCGATGACGACGGTGAAACGATGGCCCGGATTGGAGACCGGCCCGGTACCGACCCTGCCGGCCTTGTCGGCGGAGACCGTCGAACCGGTGGTCAGCGCCTGATTGGCGAGCGCTGCGTCGAATTCCCGCTGCGAGGCCGCCGACATGTCGATGGCGATGCGGTAGCCGTTGCCGTCATCGTTCTTGAGCACGTCGAGATTGTCGACGGCGAACGGTCCCTTGCCGGTGAGAATCAGCCGCGATTTCCCCTCGCCGAGTCCGCCGTAACGCACGGCGCGGACAAGCCCGCGCGGCTTCATATCCTTGGCATTGAGGGCGAATCTCGTGGCCGGGAGATCGATGACCAGGCGATTGGGGCCGCGCAGCAGGAACCATTTGATGTCGGGCTCGCGGTCGAAATTGATGACGATGCGCATCTTGGTGGCATCGCCGGCCATCTTGTAGCTTATGGCGCCGAGCGGTACGTCGGCAGCACGCGAAAGCGGCGAAAAGACCAGGCAAGCCAGGATCAGCGGCAGCAGGCAGGCGGTGCGGAAGAACCAGCCTCCATGATGACGGCCCTTGTCTGCGAAGCCTGCCAGTCCCATCTTTCTACCAATCGCTCCCTTTGGCGTCATGCCCGATCGCTTGTCGAAGTGCCTTATTGCTTGTCAAAGTTCTGGCAGGCCGCGAACTCGATTAACGATTGGTATCCAGAGAAGGTTAACCAAGCCTTTTCATGGAAGGCTTGGGACCGGGGCTTCCGCTGCGGAACGGCTTTTTGCCGGCATCGGGAATCGGGGTTGCCTTCCAACCCGCCAAATCATAAAAGCGATGGTGGATCACTGCAATCCTGGAACCGTCCTCCTCCGCAGCTTCCTGCTACAGGTCAGACGCAAGACGGCTCCTTTCGCTTCAGGCGAAGAAGGCATCGGTGATCGCGACGATTTTCGCAGGCGTGCTCCCGTGGCGGGGGAATCGCCTGCGTGAGCAAAACGGCCGGGATTGTCCCGTGCCGGCTCTGTATGAGCAAACAAGCTGGTCCGGTTTTTTCCGGGCTTTGGTTCAAAAGGTTCTGCTGGTGACGATGGCTTCAAGCGCAATCATGGAAAGGTCCGCAACAAACCGCGCCACTACGGCTGCGGGCGGCACCGCCATGGCGCTCAGGCAGCGGCCGGCGGACGTTCAATTGTCCGGCACCCATGTTCCAGGTCCACGGCAGCGGGCAGTGTCCTGCAAGCTGCGGCCGACGGCTGCCGGGAGGAAACGAAATAATGCCCAACAAAATGCTGATAGACGCCTCCCACCCGGAGGAAACACGCGTTGTCGTCGTTCGCGGTAACCGTATTGAAGAATTCGACTTTGAATCCCAGGACAAGAAGCAGCTCAAAGGAAATATCTATCTCGCCCGCGTAACGCGCGTCGAACCTTCCCTTCAGGCAGCCTTTGTCGAATATGGCGGCAACCGTCACGGTTTCCTCGCCTTCAGTGAAATACATCCCGACTACTACCAGATTCCGGTCGCCGACCGTCAGGCGCTGCTGCGTGCGGAAGCACAGGAAGCCCAGGACGAAGAGGACGAGGAAGCCGCCGAAGGCGAGGACCGCCAGAGCCGCGACCGTGGCAAGCGCGGACGCCGGCGCGGCGGCAAGAGCCGCGACCGCGGCGAGCACAGGCGCGAGGCAGGCGCGGCCGACGGTGAGAATGGCGAGAACGGCGAAGATGCCGTCGCAGAAAAGCTGGATGCCGTTGCCGACAATACCACGTCCGACATTGCCGGACAGAGCGAGGGTGCCGCCGGGCAGAGCGATGAAGTCGCCGATAGCGGCGAGACCGAGCCTTCCGAAGGCGGATCGAGTTCCATCGCTGCCAGCGTCGATGCCGACGTAATCTCGGAAGCCGTCCCGCAAGTCGAGCTAAGCGGGCCCGAGACAAGCGGGGCCGAGACAAGCGGCGAAGCAACCTCCGAAGACAATGACCGCGGCATGCTGGAAGAGGTGCAATCCTCGCATCCGGACGATCACGAGGTCGAATCGGTCGGCGCCGAAGACGCGCTCGAAGAAGTACGCAACCGCCGCAAGCCGGTGCGCCGCCAGTACAAGATCCAGGAAGTGATCAAGCGCCGGCAGATCCTGCTGGTGCAGGTCGTCAAGGAAGAGCGCGGCAACAAGGGTGCGGCGCTGACCACCTACCTGTCACTGGCCGGCCGCTATTCGGTGCTGATGCCGAACACGGCGCGCGGCGGCGGGATTTCGCGCAAGATCACCAATGCGCAGGACCGCAAGCGGCTGAAGGAAGTGGTCGCCGATCTCGAAGTGCCGCAAGGCATGGGTGTCATACTGCGTACGGCCGGCGAAAGCCGCACCAAGGCAGAGATCAAGCGCGACTACGAATATTTGATGCGACTTTGGGAAAATGTTCGCAATCTGACGCTGCAATCGACGGCCCCTGCCCTGGTCTATGAGGAAGGCAGCCTGATCAAGCGCTCGGTGCGCGACCTCTACAACAAGGATATCGACGAGATCCTGGTTTCCGGCGAAGAAGGCTACCGTGAGGCCAAGGACTTCATGCGCATGCTGATGCCGAGCCACGCCAAGGTGGTTCAGCCGTTCCGCGACACGACGCCAATCTTTGTGCGCAACGGCATCGAAGCGCAGCTCGACCGCATGCTGCAGCCGCAGGTGACGCTGAAGAGCGGCGGCTACATCATCATCAACCAGACGGAAGCGCTGGTCGCCATCGACGTCAATTCGGGCCGTTCCACCAAGGAGCACTCGATCGAGGACACCGCACTTCACACCAATCTGGAAGCCGCCGAGGAAGTCGCCCGGCAATTGAGGCTGCGCGATCTCGCCGGCCTCATCGTCATCGACTTCATCGATATGGAGGAGAACCGCAACAACCGCTCCGTCGAGAAGCGGCTGAAGGATCACCTCAAGAACGATCGTGCCCGCATCCAGGTCGGCCGCATCTCGCATTTCGGCCTGATGGAGATGTCACGCCAGCGCATCCGTGCCAGCGTGCTGGAATCGACCATGAAGCCTTGCCCGCATTGCGGCGGCACCGGCCATGTGCGCTCCGATTCGTCGGTCGCGCTGATGGTGGTGCGGGCAATCGAGGAATTCCTGCTCAAGGATTCGCGCAGCCACATCACGGTGCGGACGCCGGCGGCGACCGCGCTCTATGTGCTCAATCACAAGCGCGGCACGCTGGTGGAATTCGAGCACCGCTTCGGCGTGACCATCACCATCGAAGCCGATGACGCGGTCGGTGCACAACACTATGCCATCTTCCGCGGCGCGCTGGCCGAAAAGCCGGAAGGCTTTGTCGAGGCGCGCACGTTCCCGGCCTATGTCGAGCCGGAAGAACCCGAGGACGAGATCGTCATCGAAGAGGAAGACGAGGCACCGGTGCAGGCCGAGCAGCCACGCATTGCCCAGCAGCCGCAGCAGCCAAGGTCCGGCGAGGACGGCGAAGGCCGCGATCGCAAGCGCCGCAAGCGCCGCAGACGGCGCGGCGGCAAGGATCGTGAACACGGGGATCGTGAACACGGGGAACGTGAACATGGCGATCGCGAGCATGGCGCTGCTGTGGAAGGTGCTTCCGTTTCGGAGCCGATAGACGATGCCTTCGTAGCCGCCGGCGATCAAGGCGCCGAAGCGGAACGTGAAACGCCGGCCGGTGTTGCCGAAACGGCGGAAGCGGCGGACGACGGTCACGGCAAGAAGCGCCGGCGCGGCAAGCGCGGCGGCAAGCGCAATCGCCGTGAGGACGGCGAGGACGGCTTGGAGGCTGCCCCCGGCGAGCCAGCCGCCATGACGGAAGGTGCCGTGTCGGAAGCAGAGCCCGTAACCGGCGAGCCGGAAGGTGCGCCGCCGGCCGAAGAGCTTGCGGTGCTCGCTCCGGCGAACGACGACATGCCGAGCGCCGAAAAGCCGAAGAAGCCGCGCCGTACCGCCAAGCCGAAGAAGGTTGCGGCGGATGCAGTTGCCGAGATTGCGGGCGCCGAAACATCGGCCGCCGAGGCCGCCTCAGTGGCTTCCGGCGAGACCCCCACGCCGGTTCCGCAGGAGACCGAAGCGGCGGCTGCCAAGGAAACGCCGAAGGTCCGGCCGTCGCGGCGCAAACCCGCACCGGTGGATGCTCCGGTCGTGCCGGTCGTCTCCTCGATCGTCCCGGACGAGGCAAAGACCGACGAGGCAAAGACCGACGAGGCAAAGACCGAGGACAAGCCGAAGCGTGCCGGCTGGTGGCAACGGAAGGGCTTTTTCTAAGCTTTTCCGTGCATTAGCCAGACTTTCTGATTAAAAAAAAATCCCGCGCTGCCGATCGGCTGCGCGGGATTTTTTTGCCCCAATTCAGGCGACAGGCACCAGAGCGGAATGTATTCAAATTGAATGGGGCATTCCGCTCACTGTTTGTTTTGCCGCATTTGTGCGGACGCCAAATGGTTCCATTTGGCTGCAAAATGCTTATGGCGCGAAGATCGACCAGTTCATCGTCTTCGCCAGTTTTTCCAACGCGATCGAGCCCAGCCTGGAATTGCCGTTGGCATTAAGGCCAGGGGACCAGACGGCAAGCGAGGCGACGCCCGGCACGATCCCCAATATGCCGCCGCCAACGCCGCTCTTGCCGGGAATGCCGACGCGGAAAGCGAAGTCGCCGGAGCCGTCATAGTGGCCGCAGGTCAGCATCATCGCGCCGATGCGGCGGGCGCGCTCTGCCGAGACGACGGAATGCCCGGTCGCCGGGTTGTTGCCGCCATTGGCAAGGAAGCGGCCGGCCAGGGCCAGTTGCCGGCAGCTCATGGCGATAGCGCAATGGTGGAAATAGACGCCCAGCGCCAGTTCCGGCGCGTGATTGAGATTACCGAACGATTTCATGTAATTGGCAAGCGCGAAATTGCGAAAGCCGGTGGCGCGTTCGGACGCCGCGACCTCGCGGTCGATGATGATGGTGTCGTCATCGGCCAGGAACTGGATGAAGCGCAGGATCTCGCCGATCGCCTCGCGCGGCTGATGGCCGGCAAGCAGGATGTCCGAGACCACGATGGCGCCGGCATTGATGAATGGATTGCGCGGAATGCCGTTCTCGTGCTCGAGCTGGACGATCGAGTTGAACGGATTGCCCGAAGGTTCGCGCCCAACCCGCTGCCACAGCGCGTCGCCGACATTGCCGAGCGCCAGCGTCAGCGTGAACACCTTTGAGATGCTCTGGATCGAAAACGCCTCGTCGGCATCGCCTGCGGTCAGCATGCGGCCGTCATTGGTCACCGCGGCAATGCCGAATTTTTTCGGATCGATCTTGCCGAGCTGGGGGATATAGCTGGCGACGTCGCCGCGATCGGTACGCTCCGCCATTTCGGCAGCGACCTCGCGCAACGCATGTTCGAGTTGGGGCGCCTGTTCAAGCTCCGGCATCGTCGCCCCCGCTACTTCAGCCAGCGTTCGATACGCGCCATCGCCTCGACCATGTCGTCGTGGCTGCCGGCATAGGAAAAGCGCATCGTGCGATGGCCTTGCAGCGGGTCGAAATCGCGGCCCGGCGTCGCAGCCACATGCGCCTCGGCAAGCATCCGGCGCGCAAACGCCATGCTGTCATTGGTGTGCCTGGTGACGTCGCAGAAGGCGTAGAACGCGCCGTCCATGGGCGCGGCCAAAGCAAAGCCGAGCTCCGGCAGGCGTTGCATCAGGAGCTCGCGGTTCCAGGCATAGCGCGCCTTCACCGCTTCCAGCTCTGGCGTCGCCTTGAATGCCTCGATCGCGGCAATCTGGGACAGTTCGGGCGGCGAGATGTAGAGGCTCTGGGCGATGCGCTCGACTGGCCGCACCAGTTCCTGCGGCAGCACCATCCAGCCGATGCGCCAGCCGGTCATGCAATAATATTTCGAGAAGGAATTGATCACCGTCACATCCGCGCCGAAAGAAAGCGCCGTCGTGTCGGGCGCCGCATAGGCCAGCCGGTGGTAGATTTCGTCCGAGATGACGGCGATGCCGAGCTCTTGCGCCGTCTCGACCAGCGCCTCGAGATCGCCGGCGGGGATGACCGCGCCGGTCGGGTTGGCCGGGCTGGCGAACAGCACGCCCTTCAGCGGTTTTTCGCGATGCGCGGCTTGCAGGTGCTCGGCATGCAGATAGGCGGCGCCGTCCAACTCGATCTCGGCGATGTCGATGCCGAGCGCGGCCATGATGTTGCGATAGGCAGGATATCCGGGCGCAGCGATGGCGACGCGGTCGCCTGGATCGAACATTGCCAGGAAAGCGAGGTTGAAGGCAGCCGACGATCCGGTGGTGACGGCTATCCGCTCGGGCGAAACGTCAAGCCCGTAGTGCTCGCCATAATGCGCCGCGATCGCCTTGCGCAGACCGGCGATGCCCAGCGCGTCGGTATAGCCGATGCGGCCTGCTTTCAAGGCATTGGCCGCCGCTTCGCGAACCCCGGCCGGCGCCGGATCGGAAGGCTGGCCGACGGCCATAGAAACGACCGGCAGGCCCTTGGCTTTCAGCCGATTCGCCTCGGCCAGGATGTCCATGGCATGGAACGGTTCGACCGCGCCGCGGCGCGAAAGCGAAACAACCATTTTTCAATCCACCACACTTGTCCGCACGTGCCGGCCATGCTGGCCGCGCCGCACAAATGCCCGATTGGTGTGGGGATCACAAGTTCGGTAAGTTTAGGCTGCCGACTTTTCATCCTTCGCCCACTCGTCTACCAGTGGACCTGCCATGTTGAGCCGACCCAAATCGACGATCGCCAGGACAGCGCGCGCCCTCGCGACGCTTTCGCTCGCCGCGGTGGTCGCCATGGCCGGCTCGGTCAATGCCTTTGCGCAGAATGTGCCGGTTGTGCGCGATGCCGAGATCGAGGCGCTGGTGCGCGATTACGCGCGGCCGATCTTCAAGGCGGCGGGCTTGTCGGGCGACGCCATCAACATCGTGCTGGTCAACGACCAGAGCTTCAACGCCTTTGTTGCCGGCCGCCGCCTGTTCATCAACACCGGCGCGCTGATGACGGCCGAAACGCCCAACGAGATCATTGGCGTCATTGCCCACGAGGCCGGCCATATCGCCGGCGGACACCAGCAGAAATTGCGAGAACAGCTCGAGCGCGCCAAGACGATGGCGATCCTGGCGACGCTGCTTGGCGCCGGCGCCATGGTGGCCGGCGCCACCAGCAACAGCCGCGGTCTCGCCGGCGCCGGCATGGGCGTGATGGCCGGCGGCGGCGAGATGGCGCAACGCAGTATCCTCGCTTATCAGCGCACCGAAGAGATGACCGCCGACCGTTCGGCGATCACCTATCTCAATGCAACCGGCCAGTCCGGCATGGGCATGCTGAAGACGTTTGGCCGCTTCCAGAACGCATTGTCGCTCTCGGGCGCGCAAGTCGATCCCTACAGGATCAGCCATCCGATGCCGCAGGAGCGTATCGCCAATCTCGAAGTGCTGGTGAAGCAGAGCCCTTACGTCGACAAGGTCGACCCGCCGGCACTGCAGCAGCGCCACGACATGATGCGCATCAAGATCGCCGCCTACATGCAGGGCCAGGCGGCGGCGTCGCGATTGATGCGCAAGAACCCCGGCAGCCTTGCCTCACGCTATGGCGACGCGCAGATGACCTATCTTTTCGGCAATCTGGCGTCGGCGCTCACCAAGACCAACGCGTTGATCAAGGAACAGCCGAAAAATCCCTATTTCCAGGAATTACGCGGCGACATCCTGATGAAGGCGAACCGGCCGAAGGATGCGGCGGACGCCTATGCCAAGTCGGTCAGCCTCGATCCGGCGCGATCGGGGCTGCTGCCGGTCTCTTACGGCCAGGCGCTGATGGCGATCGGCACGCAGGATTCGCTGAAGAAGGCGGTGGCGCAGATCAACACCGGCCTCGGACGGGATCGCGAAAACGCCGCCGGATACCGCTATCTGGCACAGGCCTACGGGGAACTCGGCAACATCCCGGCCGCCGAGCTTGCAACCGCCGAAGGGCATTTCTATTCCGGCGACTACAAGAATGCGAAGATATTCGCCATGCGGGCGCAGCAGAGCATGAAGCGGGGCGAGCCGGGCTGGCTTCGCGCGCAGGACATTATAAACTACGCACCATCAGGTAAGAAGAAGTGAACCTTTCCGACGCAGGCTGCGACACAGCCAAACCGGGCGGACCCAAACACAGGCAAGAGGATCGAGGATCATGACCAAGGCAATTCTGCTGGGCACTACCGGAGTGGCAGCGGCTCTCGCCATGCTGGCGTTCGGCTTCGTCGCCGGCAATCCGCAGACGGCGAAGGCCGGCACGGCGCAGCTTGCCCAGACGGCGTCCTCGGGTACCAAGCTCGACCGTGCCGAAGTCGAAGGCATCGTCCGCGACTATCTGCTGAAGAACCCGGAAGTGCTTCTGGAGGCCCAGCAGGCACTCGAGGCCAAGCAGAAGGAAGAACAGCGCGTCGCCAGTCTCGGCGTCATCAAAGACGCCAAGGACCAGATCTTCAATTCCTCATTCGACGGTGTTGTCGGCAATCCGAACGGCAAGGTCACCATCGTCGAATTCTATGATTATAATTGCGGCTACTGCAAACGCGCCATCGACGACATGCGCGCGCTGACCAAGGCCGATCCGGACCTGCGCTTCGTACTCAAGGAGTTCCCGATCCTCGGCCCGGATTCGCAGAAGGCGAGCGTCGTCTCGATGGCCTTCCATTTGATGAAGCCGGAGAAATACGGCGAATTCCACAATGCGCTGCTCGGCGGCCAGGGGCGCGCCACCGAGGCGGCGGCAATCAAGGTGGCGCTGTCGCTCGGCGCCGACGAGGCGGCGCTGCGCGAAAAGATGAAGGACCCGAGCATCACCGAGGCCTTCTCCAAGACCTATGACCTCGCCACCAAGCTCGCCATCACCGGAACGCCGTCCTATGTCGTCGGCAACGAGGTGGTGTTCGGCGCGCTTGGCCAGGAAGTGCTGGCCGAAAAGATCGAGGCGGCGAAGGCCGCGCTCTGATCAGCATTCGGGTTTCGATTAGGCTGCGGGTTTCCGGCACGGGCCGTTTTCCGGCTGTTGTGGACGGCGAAAGAACGCACTTGCGCTCTTTTCGCCAGCGTCTATGCCCATTATAGAGGGTCCGGCGCGCCGGCTTAGCCGCGCCGGGAAAGGTCGGCATATTTTGAAAACGGTTTTCGTCCTGAACGGCCCCAATCTCAACGCGCTCGGCAAGCGCGAGGCAGGCATCTATGGCGGCAAGACGCTTGCCGCGATCGCCGACGACTGCAAGCAGGCAGGTGCCGCACTTGGGCTGGAGATCGATTTCCGCCAGTCGAACCATGAGGGCGACCTCGTCGACTGGATCCAGGAGGCCGCCGACAAGGCCGCCGCGATCGTCATCAATCCGGGCGCCTACGGCCATACCTCGATCGCCATTCACGATGCCATCCGCGCTGTCGCGCCGCTGCCGGTCGCTGAGGTGCATCTCTCCAACATCCACGCGCGAGAACCATTCCGCCACGTCTCCATGGTCGCGCCGGTCGCCGTCGGCATGATCTGCGGGTTCGGGCCGCTCGGCTACACGCTGGCGCTGCAGGCGCTGGCTGCACGCCTATGACCGGCCAACAAACAGAAGGCTCGAAAATGTCGATAAAGAAGAACGGTGTTGACCAGCAGCTGATCCGCGATCTGGCGGGCATACTGAACGACACCAACCTGACCGAGATCGAGGTCGAGCTGGGCGATCTGAAGGTGCGCGTCTCGCGGCAGGCCCCGGCCGTCCATGCCGTCGCCACAGCTCAGCCGGCCTATGCCCCGGCAGCCGCGCAGCCTGCGGCAGCGGCCGCGCCGGCGACGCCCGACGTGTCGAAGAACGCCGTTGCCTCGCCGATGGTCGGCACCGCCTATCTGGCACCGTCGCCCGACGCCAGGCCGTTCATCGAAATCGGCCAGAAGGTCAAGGAAGGCCAGACGCTGCTGATCATCGAAGCAATGAAGACGATGAACCAGATCCCCTCGCCGCGCGCCGGCACGGTGACGGCGATCCTGTTTGAAGATGCGCAGCCGGTCGAATATGGTATGCCGCTCGTCGTGATCGAGTAGAGCCGGGAACAGGCGAAAGATGTTCCAGAAAATCCTCATCGCCAATCGCGGCGAAATCGCCCTCAGGGTGCTGCGCGCCTGCAAGGAGCTCGGCATCCAGACGGTGGTGGTGCATTCGACCGCCGACGCCGACGCCATGCATGTGCGTCTCGCCGACGAGAGCGTCTGCATCGGCCCGCCGCCGTCGCGCGACAGCTATCTCAACATCCACCAGATCGTCGCCGCCTGCGAGATCACCGGCGCCGACGCGGTGCATCCCGGCTACGGTTTTCTGTCGGAGAACGCCAAGTTCGCCGACATCCTCGCCGCGCACAACATCACCTTCATCGGCCCGACCGGCGACCATATCCGCATCATGGGTGACAAGATCGAGGCCAAGCGTACCGCAAAACGCCTCGGCATTCCCGTGGTGCCCGGCTCCGACGGCGCGGTCACCGAGGACAAGGAAGCCAAGCGCATTGCCGCCGCGATCGGCTACCCCGTAATCATCAAGGCGTCGGCCGGCGGCGGCGGGCGCGGCATGAAAGTGGCGCGTAGCGAGGCCGATCTCGAGGTGGCGCTGCAGACGGCACGCTCGGAGGCGGGTGCGGCCTTCGGCGACGACGCAGTCTATATCGAGAAATATCTGCAGAAGCCGCGCCATATCGAAGTGCAGGTGTTCGGCGACGGCGCCGGGCGCGGCGTGCATTTCGGCGAGCGCGACTGCTCGCTGCAGCGCCGCCACCAGAAGGTCTGGGAAGAAGCGCCCTCGCCGGCGCTCAATGCCGAGGAGCGCGCGCATATTGGCGGCGTCTGCGCCAGGGCGATCGCCGATCTCGGCTATTCCGGCGCCGGCACCATCGAATTCCTCTATGAGGACGGCGAGTTCTATTTCATCGAGATGAACACGCGCCTGCAGGTCGAACATCCGGTGACCGAGGCGATTACCGGCATCGACCTCGTGCACGAGCAGATCCGCGTCGCCTCGGGCGGCGGACTTTCGGTGCGCCAGGAGGACATCCGCTTCCACGGCCATGCCATCGAATGCCGCATCAATGCCGAGGATCCGCGCACCTTCACCCCCTCGCCGGGCACCATCACCCATTTCCACACGCCGGGCGGCCTCGGCATCCGTGTCGATTCCGGCGTCTATTCCGGCTACAAGATCCCGCCCTACTACGACAGCCTGATCGGCAAGCTGATCGTGCATGGCCGCAACCGCGTCGAATGCATGATGCGGCTGCGGCGCGCGCTCGACGAATTCGTCGTCGACGGCATCAAGACGACGCTGCCACTGTTTCGCGACCTCGTTGGCAACGCCGACATCGCCAATGGCGACTACGATATCCACTGGCTGGAAAAATACCTGGCCGAAGGCGAGTGACACAGGGGCGAAGTGATGACCCGTCCCTACGCACCCGGTTATCGCATCCCGACCGACCTTTTGCTCAAAGCCTATGCCTCCGGCGTCTTCCCGATGGCCGAAAGCGCCAATGACCCCGAAGTATTCTGGGTGCGGCCGGAGACGCGCGGCATCATTCCGCTCGACGGGTTCCACATACCGAAAAGCCTGAGAAAGACGATCCGCAAGAACCTGTTCGAGTTCCGCATCGATTTCGACTTCGAGGCGACGATCGAGGCCTGCGCCGAAAGGCGCGAGGAACGTCGGTCGACCTGGATCAACGCGCCGATCCGCGAAGCCTATATCGAGCTGCATCGGATGGGCCATTGCCATTCGGTCGAGGCCTGGCACAACGACCGATTGGTCGGGGGGCTCTACGGCGTATCGCTCGGCCGCGTGTTCTTCGGCGAGAGCATGTTCGCCAGGGAGACCGACGCGTCAAAGGCCTGCCTGGTTCACCTCGTCGAACGCCTGAAGGCGCGTGGCTTTGCACTGCTCGATACGCAGTTCACCACCGAGCATCTCAAACGCTTCGGTGCAATCGACGTGCCGCGCGGCAAGTACGAGAAGATGCTGGCCGAGGCGCTGAAGGGCGAGGCCGTGTTTTTTCCATAAACTGGTATGGTTCATCGTTTCACAGAAACGCAATTCCGGACGGAAAGCCGTTCACACTTTCCTGGAATTGCTCTTGCGGCCGGTCAGCCTTTTGCTGCCGTCACCAGCGGCGTCTGTGCGTGGAACATCATCTTCCAGCCATTGACGCGGTGGACATAGCCGGTGCTGACCAGCGCCGCATAGGCTTCGCCATCTTGCCGCGTCGCACGCGCCTCGTAGGTCAGCACGACGATGTCGCTGCCCGGCTCGATGATGCCCTTGAGGTCGATGTCGAGATCGCGCCAGCGGTTCGGGTCCGTGGCAGTTGCGGCCAGATCGGTATTGCTCATCACCCGCGCCATCTGCGGGAAGGCCACCAGGCATTCGGTATCGGCATTGGCCTTGAAATAGTCGGCGCCGCCGCTCCAGAATCCCCTTTCGATGTCGAGAAGTTCGTTCTTGTTGGCCATCATCATGGCAACCTCCTCCGTAGAGAGGCACCAACGCTCGGGCAACACGGCGGTTCCGCGAGACGCGGTATCCGCCGCGCGCTGACACATTCTAGTTGGTTTTGGGGGCGGCGGGTGCTGGCACGTCGGACTTCTGCTTGCAGCCCTTCAGCCAGATATCATAGACGGCATGCTCGACGGCGTTGATCCCGGGGCTTTCGGCAAACATCCAGCCGGTGAAGATACGGCGTATTTTCCGGTCGAGCGTGATCTCGTCGACCTCGACGAACGAATCCGTCTTCGGCTCTTCGTTTTCGGGCCGCGAATAGCAGATGCGCGGCGTCACCTGCAAAGCGCCGAACTGCACCGTCTCGTCGATGTAGACATCGAAGGTGATGATACGGCCGGTGATCTTGTCGATGCCGGCGAATTCAGCGACGGGATTGGTGATGCGCTCGGATACTGCGGGTGCTGCAGGCGCCACCGACGCGTCCGGCGCAGGCGGCGCCAATTCCTGCGCAGTAGCAAGCGCCACCATAGAAGCGAGAACGACCGCGGTTAATCCGCCCGTCAAAATTCGGCTGAACATGCTCATGCAAGGTCCGGTGGTTTGCGCCCGGGTGATTCTCTTAACGCCAAGGCTAGTTGCTGCTGTCGGATCAGCAAACAGCTAAACAGCAATTGTGGCGACAAAGGACCGCCCCCGTGGGGACGCCCCCGTGGGGACCGCGCGCGTGTCGCGGCGATCGATCACGAACCAGGCGTCCAGGCGTCGTAGTCGCCCGTCACTTGCGGACGATGCTGGTTGGTCAGCACCGAGCCTTTCGGGCGATAGGCCGCGGGGCTGCCGGTGAGGTTCGGCACATGCGGCTTTTGCCAGTCGCGTGGCTTGTAGTCTTCGCTTGGCGGCGCAACGTCGACACGATGATGGATCCAGCCATGCCAGCCGGGCGGAATCGCCGAGGCTTCCGAATAGTCGCGGTAGATGACCCAGCGACGGGTGCGGCCTTCCGAATCGACGCCGCCCTCGTAGTAGACGTTGCCGACCTCGTCCTGCCCGACCTTCTTGCCATGCCGCCATGTGTGGAAGCGCGTTCCCAATGTCTGGCTGTTCCACCAGGTGAAAAACTGCAGAAGGAAAGTTTTCATTCAAATCCTCGTGGCAAGTCCTTGTAGCAAGTCCTCGCGGCGGCTGCGGCGGCGCCTTTTCCTGCTTATGGCGTCACGGCATTGCGAAGGCAAGGGTCTTGCCGCAACCGGCGAGCAAATGGCTGGCGGCGAAGCGATACGTTCATGCGATCCTCGCGACCGAGCGAAGCAGATGAAATGGGTTGTTGGCAACCTTACGCAGCGTTATTCTAGGAGTTGAAGCTTCGTTGCCTCAAGGACGGCAAATGAGAGGGGCTCATGTCATCGCTGGCGGGCACGGCCGGTCGCGCGTTGCCGCAGGTCGTTGAGGCGATCTACGATTCGATTGCCGACGTCGACCGCTGGCAGGCGACACTCGAGGCCATCTGCAACCTGGCGGAAGGCCAGCTTGCCATGCTCGCCGTCATCGACACGATCAGCAGCTCCGCGCGGTTTTCGGTGTCTTGCGGCGATCCCGCAGTTCTTGAGCCGTTGAAGCATGACTACGGCTCGCAAGTGCCGTTCTATGCGGCGGTTCCCAAGATGGAGATCGACGTGCCGTTCACCGTCGATTCGATCTACGCCCTGCAAGGCCCGGATACGCGACAGAGATGGCTCGAAAGCCGCATCGTGCGCGAATGGGTGCAACCCAACCGCCTGGACGATTTCTTCTGGGTGGCGTTGATGAAGCGGCCGACCCGGATCGGCACGTTGATGGTGGTTACCGACAAGGACAGGCGCCAGATTTCCCGCGAGGATATCGAGCTTGTCTGCCTGTTGGCACCGCATGTGCGGCGCGCGGTGACCATCGGCGACCTGTTCGAGGCCGAGCGGCGCAAGGCCGAAATCTTCCGCTCCATCATCGAAAGCCTCGACCATCCGGTGCTGATCGTCGCAGAAGACATGACCATCATCTTCGCCAACCCGTCAGCCGAAGCGCTGCTCGCCGAAAACATCTCGGTCGCTTGCGTGCGCGGACAGCTTTCGTTCACCTATGCCAACGCCAACGCCGCGATCGGCCGTGCCGTCCAGCTCGGCACGCGCGACGAATTCGCGCTCGGACCTTGCGGCATCAACATTCCCCTGGCCAGGACGGTCGTTCCGGCGGTGGCCCATGTCATGCCGCTGGCGCGGCGTGAAATCTCGGCGCGCATCTCGCAACGCGCCGCCGCAGCGATCTTCATCGCCGCGGCCGGTTCGACACCGACCCCGGCGCTGGACGCCATTGCGGCGCTGTTCGGATTGACCGCGGCAGAAAGGCGCGTCGCCGGTCACGTTGCCGCCGGCCTGACGCGAAAGGAAATCGCCGCGGCCGGCGGCGTCTCGGACGGCACCGTCAAGTCGCAGCTGGCGACGATCTTCGACAAGACCGGTACAGGCGATCAGCGCGAGCTCGAACTGTTGATGCGCGAATTGTCACCGCCGTTGCGCTCCAGTTGATTTTGCTCAGGTTCCCCGGAACCGGCAGCGGTCCAAAAGACTCGGCCGGCAAGTTTTTCAAGCCCTTGAGACCATCGTCCGCAAAATCTGCGAAACGAAACCGGCATCGTTGCAATTCGGCCAAAATCATGGTGCGGTCGTTCGCGGTCCAGAAACGCGGCACTATGCTCGGCTGGAATGAAAATGGTTTCTGGCGCGGATCTCGATCTTTGACACCGACATCTACCGAGCGGCTGCTCCCCTACCTCTTTCTGCTTGGGCTGATCGTAATCGCGGTCGCTTTCCGGCCACTGCTGCCCGTCGACGAAACGCGATATCTCAGCGTCACCTGGGAAATGTATCTGAGCGGACAGATCTTCGTCCCGACGATGAATTTCGCGCCCTATCTGCAGAAGCCGCCACTGCTGTTTTGGCTTATCGACCTTGTCTGGAATATTTTCGGCGCCAGCCGGCCGGCGGCGATGCTGGTCATCTTCGCCGCCTCCTCGCTCGTCATCTGGCTGACGACGGCGTTGGCAAAGACCCTGTTTCCGGGCCGCGACGACATCGCGCGGCGCATCCCCTGGCTGGTTGCCGGAAGCAGCGTGTTCGTCATCTATTCGACGCTGATCCTGTTCGACCTGTTGCTGACGGTCTTCGTGCTCGCCGCGCTGTTGTCGTTGATTGCCTTTGCCCGCAGCGGCAACCGCTGGCAGGCCGTTCTGGCCGGGCTGTTCATCGGCATGGGCGTGCTGACGAAAGGCCCGGTGGTGCTGATCCATATGGGCGCGCCCATCCTGTTCTACCCGTTCTGGCGCGACGGGCGGGTGGGACTGACGACACCGAACTTCCTCGCTGGAGTGGGCCTGGCCCTGCTCGCCGCACTAATTCCGGTGGCGATCTGGCTGGTGCCGGCGACCATCCTGACAAAAGGCAATTTCGTTTATGATCTCGTCTGGAACCAGTCGGCGGGGCGCGTCACCGGCAATTTGCGCAATTCGCACGGCCGGCCGTTCTATTTCTATCTGCTGCTGCTGCCCGTCATGTTCATACCGTGGATCTTCATACCCGAGGTGTGGCGGTTGAAGCTGCCCACGCGGATACGCAGCCTGATCGACGCGAAGTCGCCGGATCTGCGCGCCTTGCGCCTGCTGTCATTCTCGTTCGTTGCCGTGTTTCTGGTGTTCAGCGCGATATCCGGCAAGCAGCCTCATTATGTCGTGCCGATGTTGCCGTTCGTGGTCATCCTGTTCGGCTATTTCATGGCGGAGATCCCGCTCGCCAGGCTGAAGAGCTCGGCCATCGTCATGCTTGTCATTTTCGGCATCGGCCACGCGGTGGCATCGGCGACCGCGTTCAAACGCTATGATCTGACGCCGCTCGCCAACTTCATCGACGAGCGAAAGGATGCGGACTGGGCCGTGGCTTTCGACTATCAGGGCGAAGTCGGCTTCCTGGCCCGGTTGCAAAAGCCGTTCGAAAGCACCGACAAACCGGAAGAATGGCTTGGCTCGCATCCCAGCGGCTATGTCATCGACAAGGTTTCCAAGGATCCCGGCACTGCAGGGCAAATCGCGTTCCGGCTTCGCGTCGAACGCGGCTATCTCGTCGTGCTGAAGGGACAGCATTGACGATCGTCACCGGTATGCGAGTTCGTCCCCCGCGCGGGAGATGAAGGCGTTGCTGCTTCGTGGTTCCATCGCTCGATAGAACCGGGAGGTATTCATGCGCAAGCTCATCTCGACGACGCTTTTTGCCGTATCGCTCGCTGTGGCCGGCCTTGCCGCCGATCCGGCATGGAGCTTCAAATGTCAGTCCGGAACGATTGGGCAAGGCAGTTGCTCCTGCTCCGGGACCGCCGACTGCACCGATATGCGGCATTCCAAAATGTGCAAGGGCGACCTGAACTGCGGTTCGGGCAAATGTTCCTGCACGGCCGCATTGGTAGTCGACCCCGGCCCGAAAACCCCCAAGCCCAAGGTCGTCGCGCCGATGGCGACAACCAAAGGCGTCGTGAAGCAGTAGACACCCAATCCGAAAGGACGGCGGCGGCTCAACGTCGCTGGGCCTGCCCGATGTTTCGCGGTTCATCCCCCGTGCGGGCGATGAACCGCCATCGAAGAAATGCTGCTGTCTAGCCGGAGGGTGGTTTCCAACGACAGAGCGAGGATACCATGTTGAAAACCTGCACGATGCTGTTCATCTGCCTGATGGCGACCACCGCGGCGGCCCAGCCGCCGCCTTCGGGGCCGCCGGTTCCCAGTGCGGCACTTGCCCCATGCAACGCCACACAATCGAACAGGCCCTGCAAAGCCGAACTCGGCGTGTTCCTGATCACCAACACCGTCCGCAACCTGGCGCAAGCCAAGGTCGACGCCACCAACGCACAGCTGGCCGCCCAGGGACGATCGTCACGCGCATCGATCGAATCGCTGAAGCAATGGCGGCCGTCGCGCTTTGCGACGCAGATGCTGAACCAGCCGAACAGGTGGTTTGTCAAAGTTCCTTACATCCTGACCATCAAAGTCTCGATCCCGGTGACCTCCGACCGCCACATCGGCATTCCCATAGACGTCAACGTCTTCTGCAGCGGCTGGCAGACCGATTCCAGCCAGGTCATCATCCGCTCGCAACCCGGCCCGGCGAGCTTCGAGGGCGGCAACATCCTCGAAGACGTTTTCAACGTCGGCAATTACATCGACGCCCAGGTACGCAGCTCGTTTTCGGCACCTCTGCCGGTGACGACGCCGGTTCCAAATTCGAAATGCTCGGCCATAGACGGCTCCGATGCCGGCACGCAGGCCACCGGCGATGATCTCATCTTCTGGACGGTGCCGCGGCGCAACCTGGTGGTGACGGACGCCATAGCCAAGCCGACGGTTGAAGTGACCTTCGACAGCCTCACACGCCTGCCAGCCCGCGACTTCCACAACAATGTCGTCTATGCGGAATCCGAGGCCATAAACCTCAACGTCTATGCCAATGAGGACGGCGTTCAGAAAGCCCTGACGATGCGCGAAGGCGACGTGGCTGCGCTGAACCTTCCCGTACTCAGGCTCGACGCGCGAAAATACGATTCGCTGGTCGTCATCGGCAATGTCGACCAGCCGCCGAACGATCCCAGAGACAGCGCCTTCGCGGTAGCGGCCAAGACTGCGGGATTCGGTGCCGGTTCCAAGATCATGCAGATCCCGAAGTGGTATTCGAGGCCTCCGGACCAGTTCAATCACAAACCTACATGGGTCAGAGTTCCGGGCTATGAGCTGCACTATACGGTACGCTATCTCAACAGCGGCGGGCTGGCCGTCGACGGTGGAGCCAGTACGGTCCGGCCCCCAAAAGTCGCCGTTCCGATAAAGACGCCCATCAAGCCGAAAACGCCCTGACGCGGCCGCTCGCGGATGACGGCGGCGGTTCAGACCGCTGCCGCCATCCCCCGCGCGGCAGATGCGGCAGCCCCGGCTTCATGGCCTGATCTTGCGGGAACAAATTGCGCCGCTGCGCCACGAGCGAGCGGCGCCATCGATGGAGACAAACGATGCTGCACCTTCCCCTCACCATGCCCGCCGTCAGGATCATTGCGGCAATCTCGCTGCTTGCCTTCCCGAACTTCATGCCGCCGGTCACGAGCCCGGCGAACGCGCTACCGGTCAGCCAATCCTGCCGGATCACCACCTATTACAAGACGGCGGCGAAGGCGACGGAGGTTGGCGTGCGCTCGACGTGCCAGGGCGTCAAAAAATGGGGCGTCACCTCGAAATATTACGAGGTCGAAAAAATCGAAGCCGCCACGCCCCCGCACACGTCGGGCGGCGGCGGCAGCCTGCCGTGCGAGTTTCTCGCTGCCGGCTGCTCCAACCTGCCTGAGAAACGCAACTGAACGTCAGGCGAACGAGCTAGCCGATCGCCTTCTCCAAAACCAGCGCCGGCAATCCCGAGGCGCCGCCGCAATCGGCCGTGTTGCCGGCGGGCAAGAACCCTCTCGCGCGGTAAAAGGCAACGGCCGGAGCATTTGCTTCCTCGACCTCGACACGCAGCGTCCGGGCCTCCGGAAAGCTGGCCTCGATCTCGTCCAGCAGCGCCTGGCCGATGCCTTGCCTCTGCCAGGCCGGATGCACGTAAAGCTGGTTCAGCATGACGATCGCGGGATCCGTGGTGGCGGCGGCGAAGGCCATGCCGCCGATGCTTTTGCCGTCGTCGGCGACCAGGAACTCCGAGTTCGGCCGCGTCAGCCGTGCCTTGAGCGCGGCGATCGAATGCCATTCATCGGTGATTTCGGTAACCCGCGCCGCGCCATAGATGGCGTCATAGGTGGCATGCCACGTCTCGATCAGCAATGCGCGCACCGCCGCCAGATCGCGCTCGCCGGCGGTGCGGACGAACATCCTACTCGATCCCGAGCCTGGCCTTGACCAACTCGTTGACCGCCTGCGGATTGGCCTTGCCGCCGGTCGCCTTCATCACCTGGCCGACGAACCAGCCGGCCATGGTCGGCTTGGCGCGCGCCTGTTCGACCTTGTCCGGGTTGGCCGCGATCACCTCGTCCACCGCCTTTTCGATGGCGCCGGTATCGGTGACCTGCTTCATGCCGCGGCTTTCGACCAGCTGACGCGGATCGCCGCCCTCGTTCCAGACGATCTCGAACAGATCCTTGGCGATCTTGCCGGAGATGGTGCCTTCCTTGATCAGGTCGATGACAGCACCAAGCTGGTCGGGTGAAACAGGAGCGTTTTCAATGTCCTTGCCGGCCTTGTTCAAGGCCCCCAGGAGGTCGTTGATGACCCAGTTGGCGGCGAGCTTGCCGTCGCGCCCGGCCGCCACCTTCTCGAAATAATCGGCGACCGCCTTTTCCGATACCAGGATCGAGGCGTCGTAGGTCGACAGGCCGAGCGAAGCGATCAGCCGCGCCTTTTTGGCATCGGGAAGTTCCGGCAGGTCCTTTGCCAGCGCGTCGACATAGGCCTGGTCGAATTCCAGCGGCAGAAGATCGGGATCGGGGAAATAGCGGTAGTCGTGCGCTTCCTCCTTGGAGCGCATCGAGCGCGTTTCGCCCTTGTTGGGGTCGAACAGCCGCGTTTCCTGGTCGATCTTGCCGCCGTCCTCCAGGATGGCGATCTGGCGGCGCGCCTCGTAGTCGATGGCCTGGCCGATGAAACGGATGGAGTTGACGTTCTTGATCTCGCAGCGCGTGCCGAATTCACCGCCGGGCCGGCGTACCGAGACGTTGACGTCGGCGCGCAGCGAGCCTTCGTCCATATTGCCGTCGCACGTGCCGAGGTAGCGCACGATGGTGCGCAGCTTGGTGACATAGGCCTTGGCTTCATCGGCGGAGCGCATATCCGGCTTCGAAACGATCTCCATCAGCGCCACACCGGAGCGGTTGAGATCGACATAGGACATCGTCGCATGCTGGTCGTGCATCGACTTGCCGGCGTCCTGCTCCAGGTGCAGGCGCTCGATGCCGACCTCGATGTCCTCGAATTCGCCCTGCCGGTCCGGGCCGACCGAGACGATCACCTTCCCCTCGCCGACGATCGGCTGCTTGAACTGCGAGATCTGGTAGCCCTGCGGCAGGTCGGGATAGAAATAGTTTTTCCTGTCGAAGACCGATTTGTGGTTGATCTCGGCCTTCAGGCCCAGCCCGGTGCGGATCGCCTGCTTGACGCATTCCTCGTTGATGACCGGCAGCATGCCGGGCATCGCCGCGTCGACCAGGCTGACATTGGCGTTGGGCGCGGCGCCGAAAATGGTCGAGGCGCCGGAAAACAGCTTTGCCTGCGAGGTCACCTGCGCGTGGACCTCGAGGCCGATGATGATCTCCCAGTCGCCGGTGGCGCCGGGAACCAGGCGCTTGGCGTCGGGCGTGCGGGTGTCGATAATGCTCATAAGGGCCTGCATATTGAAATTGCGGATATGCGAGAACGCATATTTTGATGTGCAACTTCGCTAGTGCAAACCGCCAAAAGAGACAAGCGCAAAGCCGCAGGCGCCGACGCGGCACAGGCCCGCACCTGCCGCGACGAACTGCGATAGCAGCTTGAAAAATCGACCTGTCGGCAACCCGGCCGCCGTCGCCTCATGCCGTGGCGATATAGGCCCTGATCTCCTCGGCCTCGCGCTCGACATCCTCGATGCGCCGCTTGACCACGTCGCCGATCGACACGATGCCGTCGAGCAGCCCGTTCTTTTCCACCGGCAGGTGGCGGAAGCGGCCCTTGGTCATGATCTCCATGACCTCGTTGACGGTGTGGTTCTCATTGCAGATCTTCACCTTGGGCGTCATCGCCGAGCGGACGGCAAGGTCGAGCGCCGCCGCCCCCTCCTTGGCGAGAACCCGCACCACATCGCGCTCGGAAAGAATGCCGACGATCTTGTGATCGCCGTTGGTGATGACCAGCGCGCCGATCCTGTGTTCGGAAAGCATGCGGATGGCTTCGCTGAGCTTTTCGTTCGGCCCGAGCGTCACCACGTCGTGGCCTTTTGCCTCGAGAATTGCCTTAACAGTCATGGCGTCCTCCTCTGCATTTCCTGCCGGCTCCTGCCCTGGCCGGCTTTCCCTGGGATGAACATGGTGCGCCGCGATCGGTTGCATTTCAAGTGCGGCGGTCTCAGGTCTCCGGCTCGTCCGCCTGCCGGGGCACCTGCTCTCGCCGATCAAAAAACCGCAGGCCGAAGAAGCCGGCAAGAAAGCCGCCAATATGGGCTTCCCAGGCGATCTGGCCGTCAATGCCGGGCGCCAGGCCGAAGAGGCCGGTCGCGAGGTTGATCACCATCCACATGGCGAGAAAGGTGACGACGCCGCGCGAGCGCAGCACCGCCGCCATCGGCAAAGGCTGGCCGGCGAAGGCGGCCTTGCCCGACGAGCGGTCGATGCGGAAGCCGTAGCGTGCCGCCGCGCCCATCATGCCGGAAATCGCGCCGGAGGCGCCGACCAGCGGCGCCTCGCCAAGCGGATGCATGGCCCAGAACAGCGCCACCGCCGCCAGTCCGGTCGCGGCGAAGAACAGGCTGAAGCGCAGCGCGCCGAAGCGGTTGGCCAGCGGTGAGCCGAAGGCCGCAAGCCACACCATGTTGATGGCAAGATGGGCAAAGCCGCCATGCAGGAAGGCATATGTAAAGGGCCGAGAAAACAGGAACCAGTCGAAGCCGTATTGGCCAGTGTAGAGAACAGGAATGAAGGCCCCGTCGTACAATAGTGTCAACTGCTGGTCTTGGCTAAGCACATACTGCTGCATCAGAAAGACGACGACGCAGATGGCGATCACCGCCAGCACCACGGGCGGCAGGTTGAACACCGGCTCGCGGCGGCGCTCCGGTTCGCGGGCGACAGGCCCACCCTGGCCCTGCTCGATCTCCGGTGGGCTTTCTGGGTCGCTCATATGGCTTGCACTCAGTCGCTGGATTGGACTTGGCGAGCATGTAGATCACGGCCAACCGAATCACAAACGGCGAATCAGCAGCCCCGAATCAAAAAAGAAGCCGTCCAAGGTTTCCCTTGAACGGCTGGTCGAGCCCCCTTGCTCCCCCTGAACTCTTGACTGAAGTGCTGCCGATCGTCGCAAAACGACCGCTTCTGGAGTGGTTTTGGTGTGCCACAGGACTGGCAGGCGCGCAACGTAAACCAGTTGTTAACCTTAACCGCCCCGACCCGTGAACAAGTATTAACGATGCTGGCACGCATCCTGCTCCGCAACGCATGTAGGTCTTCGGAGGGCGCCCTTCTGTTCACCGATGGGACATCAGAAGACAGAATGCGCGGAGCAGCATTAGCATGAACCAGACCGGATCGATCACGCTGTTCCATTATTGGAACCGGTTGCGTGACGGACGCCCTGCCCCGAAACGCTCGGAAGTCGAACCGGCCGATATCAAGTCGCTGCTGGCCGACACGTTCATCCTGGAAAAGGACACGCGCGGCGAAGCGGTGTTCCGGCTGGCCGGCACCAGGCTCTGCGCGGTCTATGGCCGCGAACTCAAGGGGTTTTCATTCCCTTCACTGTGGCGCGAGAAGGACCAGCGACTGATTTCGAAGCTGACCGATGGCGTCTTCGACCTGAAATCGGTGATGCTCATCACCTATGAGGGTTTCAGCCGCAACGGCCGGTCCAACAGGTTCGAGCTGCTCGCGCTGCCGCTCGACGGCGGTGTCGAGAGCCCGCGCTGCCTCGGCGTGATAAGCGCCGTCGAAAAACCCTTCTGGCTGGGTGCCGACCCGGTTCTCGACGCCTTGATCGATTCGATCCGTGTCGTCGATCCCGACAAGGAGCCGATGTTCCTGAAGAACCGGCCGGCGATAGAGGTTCCCTCGCTCGCCCCATCGGAATTCGACCCGCCCGAGACGATTTCGGCGCTCGGCCAGGCTCGCCGCATCCGTCACCTGGTCGTCTTCGACGGCGGACGCGAGGAATGATGCCCAAAGCTTAAAGCAACAGCGCCGGGCTTTCCCCTTTGTTAACCTGCTTTGTTGTAGTTTTCCGCTGAAATTCCCCGCATCCATGCGCGGAATGCCGAACGGGGTATGGCAGTGATGAGGTCAGCGGCGGTCGACCATGCGCCGTCCCAAGCTGAAAGGCGTAACTTTCAGCGCGTCCGCGTGAAAATTTACGGACGCTTCATGCTGGAAGACCGCACCGAACATCCCTGCCAGGTGGTCGACATGTCGCCCGGCAACGTTGCGCTGCGCACCGAGCGCGCCGGCCTGGCTGGCGAAAAGGTCATTGCCTACATCGATCACATCGGCCGCATCGAAGGCGTCATCACCCGCACACTGCAGGATGGCTTTGCGATGACCGTCATCGCGTCGGAGCGCAAGAGGGACAAGCTCGCCGCGCAACTGACCTGGCTTGCCAACAAGCACGAGCTCGACCTGCCGGAAGACCGCCGCCATGAACGCGTCGCACCGCGCAACCCGACGAGCGTGCTGCAGCTTGCCGACGGACGCCAGTACCAGTGCCGCATCATCGACCTGTCGCTGTCGGGCGCGGCGATCGAGATCGACGTCAAGCCGGCCATCGGCGTCCAGGTGACGCTGGGCACCATGCGCGGCCAGATAGTGCGGCATTTCGAAGATGGCCTCGCCATCGAGTTCGCCGTCATCCAGCGGCCGGAAACGCTCGATACCGAATTCAGCTCATCGCGCGGCTGACGCGGAAGCGTTAGCACTATCGGGAAGAGAGGCTGGCGATCCTTCGCGCCCCCCTCTGTCCCGCCATCCTGGCTGTTCGAACGGTGCGACGAAGCATGGGAACATGCCCGGCTGGAATCCTTAAACAATTCTATATTCAATTGCGTCAAATTTTATGTTTATTCTATTGGCGTTTTACTTAATGTCTACTTCGCACTTTTGCGTCAAATAAATCCAGTCGTGTCATTGTCTCCTCAAACGGGGAGACTGAATAATGAACAGGATGAGGGGCAAGCTGTTGCTGGCGGCAATAGCGATGCAGCTTTTCGGTTGGGGGACTGTAAACGCGGCGGAGCCGGCCTTCATGCACACCGGCGGCCGCACCACGCAGCCGGTCGGACACTACGAATTGTGCCAGCAGCTTCCGCAGGAATGCAATCAGAGGACGCCTGGCCGGGCACCCGTCGAGCTGACCCGCAAGCTGTGGGCAACGATCGTCAAGGTCAACAATTCGGTCAACAGCAGGGTCGCGCCGCGCACCGACATGGAAATGTGGGGCAAGGAGGAAGTCTGGTCCTTTCCCAATAGCGGCTTCGGCGACTGCGAGGACTATGCGCTGGAAAAGCGCCGCGAGCTGATGAGCATCGGCGTGCCGGCCGGCGATCTGCTGATGACGGTGGTGCGCCAGCGCAATGGCGAAGGCCATGCGGTGCTGACCGTGCGCACCAGCCTTGGCGAGTTCATCCTCGACAATCTCCAGCCCAAGGTGCTGTCCTGGACCAATACCGGCTACACCTACCTGAAGCGCCAGTCCGAGCGGAATTCCGGCGCCTGGGTGACGATCAACGACGGCCGCTCCGACGCGGTCGCCAGCGTCCGCTGAGGACGCGACGCAAAACCCGGTCGAGTCCCCACCCTCCCCGTCCCCAACGACCGGGTTTAAGGAGCCGGCCCCGTCCCCGGGCCGGCTCCACCATTTCCGGGTGGGACCTAGCCCAGAAAATAGTCGCAGTTATCCAGCTTCGTTTTCGACGCATACCGTCTTTTGCGTTGTCATCCACGGCTTGCGGTGGGTAGTTTGGCCCCATGGGGGAAGTCCTGGCCGACACCGAAAAATTGGAAGCCTTGATCGCTGAGGCGCGTGCCTCTGGCGGTTCTGAGCTCGCCAACTATCAGCTTTTCATCGAGCGCCTGTGTATCGCGCTCAATCTGCCGCGTCCCGCGATGGCGCAGGAGCAGAATCAACTGAACGACTACGTTTTCGAACGCCGGGTGGATTTCAAGCATCCTGACGGCACTCGCTCGGCGGGCCGAATCGATTGCTATCGACGCGGCTGTTTCATTCTCGAAGCCAAGCAGTCCGGCAAGCGTCAAGCCACCAAAGTCGATCCCAGCCAGCTTCTGCTGCTCCCGGAAGACGCAGCCCAACGCAAGCCCGGTCAGGCCAAACGCGGCACGCGCGGCTGGGACCAGGTGATGCTCGCTGCCCGCAAACAGGCGGAGGACTATGCCCGCGCCCTGCCGGTTGAGCATGGCTATCCGCCGTTCCTGCTGGTGGTGGATGTTGGCAATACTATCGAGGTTTTCGCCGACTTCTCCGGTCAGGGCAAAAACTACGCCCACTTCCCCGACCGTCAGACCTTTCGCATAGGCATGGACGATCTTCGCGACGCGAAAATTCAGGCGCGGCTGCGGGCGATCTGGACGGACCCGCTAGCACTCGACCCGACCCGTATATCGGCGGAGGTCACGCGCGACATAGCAGAACGCCTGGCCAAGATCGCTAAGCGACTGGAAGGCAAGCACGACGCGAAGGACGTTGCCGAATTCCTCATGCGGTGCCTGTTCACGATGTTCGCGGAAGACGTGAAGCTTATCCCCGAGAAGGGCTTTCAAAAGCTGCTGGGCCAGATGAAGGACACGCCCCAGCACTTCGTAGCGGCGCTGGAGAGCCTGTGGGCAGTGATGGATGGCGGAGGCTATGCGCCACACCTCAACGCCACCTTGAAGAAATTCAACGGCTCGCTGTTCAAAAAGCGGGCCGCGCTCCCGCTCGACAGGGACGACATCAACGAACTCTGGATCGCGGCAGGCAAGGATTGGTCGGATGTGGAGCCTGCGATTTTCGGCACGCTTCTTGAGCGTGCTCTCAATCCGCGCGAACGGTCAAAGCTCGGTGCGCACTATACACCGCGCGCCTATGTCGAGCGTCTTGTCGTGCCGACCATCATCGAGCCGTTGCGCGCCGACTGGGAGCTGGTTCAGGGGCAGGTGAAGGAGTTGCGCGACAAGGGGGACCATGCCGGAGCCTTGGCGGCGGTCAAGGCCTATCATCACAAGCTCTGCACCACGCGGGTGCTAGATCCGGCCTGTGGCACTGGCAATTTCCTCTATGTCAGTCTTGAGCTGATGAAGCGGCTCGAAGGTGAGGTGCTGGAGGCCCTGGACGATCTGGGTGAGGATCAGGGGCGGTTCGCCATGGAAGGTGAGACGGTCAACCCGCGTCAGTTTTATGGGCTTGAACTGAACCGCCGCGCTGTCCCCATCGCCGACCTCGTGCTGTGGATCGGCTACCTCAAATGGCAGCTCAAGACCGCCGGTCTAGCCTCGATCACGGAACCTATTTTACATGCTTATGGCACGATCAGAGAGCAGGATGCAGTGATCGCCTATAATCGGCAGGAATTGCTACGGGATGCCAGCGGACGGCCTCTTTCGCGCTGGGATCGTGTGACAAAGAAACTGCATCCAATTACGGGCGAGGAAATCCCTGATCCCGGCGCACAAGTGCCGCTCTATAGCTATGTCAACCCGAAGCGCGCATCTTGGCCGGAGGTCGAATTCATCGTCGGCAATCCGCCCTTTATAGGCGGCAAGGACATACGACAGGAGCTTGGCGACGGTTATGCGGAAGCTTGCTGGGCGGCGCGTCCGCATATTCCAGGCGGGGCGGATTTCGTCATGCACTTCTGGGACGAGGCTGCGACCCGCCTTTTACGGAAGCCAACCAAGGACGCCACGAATCCCCTGCGACGCTTCGGCTTTATCACGACCAATTCCATCACCCAGACCTTCTCGCGACGTGTCATCGAGCGCCATATGGTCGCCAAGGAGCCTCTGTCTCTGGTCTTCGCAATACCCGATCATCCATGGCTAAAGGCCGCGGACAAGGCCGCAGTTCGCATCGCCATGACCGTTGCAGAGAAGGGTGATCGCGAGGGTGTACTGGCTGAAGTCTTGGCGGAGATGGGGCTTAATACAGACACTCCCCAGGTCCAACTGGACCAACAGGAGGGCAAAGTCCGAGAAAATCTTGTTGTTGGAGCAAACACCGCATCCGCGAAGCCATTGCTTGCGAACGAAGAATTATCGCGACCCGGCGTAAAGCTACACGGCGCTGGCTTCATCGTTTCCGTTAGCCAAGCCCAAGCACTTGGGCGCGGAACGATTGCAGGCGCTGACGAACATATCCTCCCCTATCTTAACGGTCGAGATATTACCGCCCGTTCACGAGGGGCCATGGTAATCGACCTGTATCCGCTCGACATTGACGAAGTCGGCAGCCGCTTTCCAGCTATTTACCAACACGTTCTGGAGAACGTAAAGCCGGAACGTGACCACAACCGGGACAGCGATATTCGGGCAAACTGGTGGCTATTTGGACGTGTACGCACCGAATTTCGCGACATGGTCCGCGCCCTTCCGCGTTACATCACGACCGTTGAGACGGCGAAGCATAGGTTTTTCCAGTTCCTAGACGCAAGCATTCGACCGGACAACAAGCTGATTGCTGTCGGTCTCGCGTCCGCCGAACATGCCGCCGTGCTTTCCTCGCGTCTGCACGTTGTTTGGTCCATCGCTAAGGGTGCATGGATGGGCGTCGGCAATGATCCCGTCTACGCAAAGAGTGAGACGTTCGAGCCATTTCCGTTCCCGGTTGCCGTTGATCCGAGACTGACATCCATGGATCCTCTCTATGCTCAGCAAGAACGCCTTCGCGAGCTTGGCGAACGGCTGGACGTTTTCCGCAAGACACAGCTCGCACAGCACTTCTTCCTCACGATGACTGGTCTCTACAATGCGCTGGAACGCCTGCGCGAGTTAGAAAACGGCTGTGACGTGCCATCCCTGACCGATGCTGAGCGCAATGTGCATCAGGCAGGACTGATCTCGGTGCTGAAAGGAAATTCATGATGACATCGACCGCGCCGTGCTCACCGCGTATGGTTGGGAAGACCTGATCCCGGCGCTGGTTGGCAAACCCGGCGCGACATTGCCTTCGCCTCACAAGACAAAGGCGCAAGAGCAGGCAGAGGAAGAATTGCTGACCCGGCTGGTGGCGCTCAATCAGGAACGGGCAGCCGAGGAAAAACGTGGGCAAGTACGCTGGCTCCGCCCCGACTACCAGATACCGAAGCTGGGCGTGAAAGCTCCGATGGCGGAAGGCGAACACGTTGGCACGCTCGACATCGAACTGCCCGACATTGTGGACCGCCCAAAATGGCCTACAGACGGTCTGGAGCAGATCAGGCTGGTGCGGGATCTACTCGCAAAGGCGCCAGCGCCCGCCCCGCCGGAAGCCATCGCCAAGGTATTCGACGGCAGGAATACCGCCAAGCGTCGCGACCGGATCGAGGAGGTTCTGGAGACGCTGGTCGCGACCGGCGTTGCCCGAACCGGCGAACATGAGGGGCAACGGAAATACTTCCTTCCAAGGTAGGGGCAAATTCGCGCCCGTGAGCTGCCACTAGACCTTCCTCAACCCAGCCCTAAACCGCCTGCCGTTTGCCACATAATACGCGGCCGAGGCGCGCAGCCTGGCGACTGCGGCCTCGTCGAGCATCCTGACGACGCGCGCGGGCGAGCCGACGATCAGCGAATTGTCGGGAAATTGCTTGCCTTCGGTGACCAGCGCACCGGCGCCGACCAGCGAGTTGTTGCCGATCTTCGCGCCGTTCAGCACGATGGCGCCCATGCCGATCAGGCTGTTGTCGCCGATCGTGCAGCCATGCAGCAAGGCGCGATGGCCGATCGTGCAGCGTTGGCCGACGGTCAGCGGAAAGCCGGCGTCGGTGTGCATGATTGTGTGCTCCTGCACATTTGTGTCGGCGCCGATGACGATCGGCTCATCGTCGCCGCGGACGACGACGCCGAACCAGAAGCCGGCATTGCGGCCAATGCTGATATTGCCGATCAGGGTGGCATCGGGCGCGATCCAGTTGCTGTCGGCGTCCTCGAAGGCGGGCGCTTTTCCGTCAATCGCGTAGATCGGCATTGCTGTCTCCAGATCGTCTCACACCGACAAGCTGCCAGACCCTAGAAGCGAAGCCGCCCAGGACGCAATGGCGATCACCACCATGCCCAGCGCCAGCGCCCAGATGGTCGCCGTACAGCCGCAGGAGATCAGCCCCAGCACCGAGATGCGACGCTCGCGCCAGGCGTCCAGCGCCTCGTTGGCGAACATCAGCGGCCCGGCGCAAGCCGTCGTGGCGAGCGAGCGCAGCATGTGCTTCGACGATACATAGGGCTGGACGAAGGCAAGCCTACGGCCGGCGATCAGCTCCATCACCGATCCGGTCAGGCCGCAAGCCGTCAGCCCAGCCATAAAACTGAATATGATTTGTTCGACCGGGCCCATCTTTACCCTCCGTTTACCATGAAATCGCACAGTCGCCCGCAAAGCTGCGAAGCAAGAGCCGTGCGCGCCGAGATGTGCCGTTCAGGTACACCCGATGGGACGGCAAATGAGGATCGCGATGAAGCAGGCAGCCGCCACAGAGGGCCCGCAACTCAGCGTCGTCGATTCGACGCTGATGAAGCGAGTGTTTTATGCGTTCGCGACGCTGGCGCTGCTTTCGGTGGCGATCAGCCTTGGCGGCAAATGGTTCGGCCGCTCGATTGCCATGGCCGGGTACACCGACGACACCACGGTCCACAAGGTCGTCATCGGCAACAACGTCATCGCCGTGCCGGCCAATGTCATCCGCTTTGCCCAGGCCCGGCGCGACGGCATCGCCTCGCGACTCGACCTCTATCTGCGCTATCCCGAGATGGACGGCTACAGCGAGGCTGCCCGCAACGACTTCAACCACACCGGACCCAGCAAGGACATCGTCTTCCTGTCGTTCGAGCCGCAGATGATGTCGCGCGACATGAGCGGCCGCTTCGCGCCGATCTACAGCGCGCTGATCGCCAAGCCGGGTACGCCCGGCCCTGGCGGCACCACGCTTTACGCCTTCAGCGAAAAATCAGGCTATCTGAACGAAGTGCTGGCGGTCGCCGATCGCCCCGGCAAGGATCCGTTCGTCGCACGCTGCCTGAGCGGCCCGAGCTCGGACGAATCGCTGGCGCCCTGCGAACGCGACATCCTGGTCGGCGACAATCTCAGCCTTACCTACCGCTTCCCCCGGGAATTCCTGGGCGACTGGCAGGGGCTCGACGCGGCGATTTCGGGCGAGGCGGCACGTGTGCTGAAGACCGGGCGGTAAGCAACGAAACGAGCCGTTCCGTAGCGATCCTTCGCGCCCCTCTCTGTCCTACCGGACATCTCCCCCACGAGGGGGGAGATCGGCCGTCATCTTGGCTTTCGCCAGTCTCCAATGTTGCAGGAAGAGTGCAGCGCCGAGGCTGCCAATCTCCCCCCAGGTGGGGGAGATGGGCGGCAGGCCAGAGGAGGGCGCTGTTCCGCCGGCGTCCTGCAAGGTTCCGTACCGCCGCAGCGCTTGAGGCGTAGCGGCCAGCTAAACTCCCAACTCAGGCCAGATCGATGTCGAGGATCGCCATCGAGAAATTATAATCGCCGTCGTCCTCGTCCTTGAAGACGATGCCGAGGAACTCGTCGCCGACATAGACCTCGGCCGAATCTTCCTTGCGCGGCCGCGCCTTCACTTCGAGTTTGGGGTTCTGGAAGGTGCGCTTGAAATAGGCGTCCAGCTTTCTGATTTCGTCCGGCTTCAACAGTCTTCTCCGATCGTCGGCTTCTTCGTTTGAGCGCGCTTCTGGCACGTCGACAATGGCCATGTAAAGGCAAGCCGGCGAGAGAACACGGGCAATCGCCTCAGGTTTGCGCTGCCCCTCATCGCCCTGCCGGGCACTTCTCCCCGTATAGTGACGGGGAGAAGGCCGCCCTCGCAAAAAATTTCGCCAATCTCCAGCGTTACAGAAACAGTGCCGAGGCCGCAGTCAGCCCCTTCTCCCCGTCACTATACGGGGAGAAGATGCCGGCAGGCAGATGAGGGGCAGCGCCGACATTGATAGTTGGTCCGACGCGACAAGCCCCTGCCCGAGCACTCAGATGTCGAAGCTGACGACGTGGTCCATCGTCTGCGATGGCAACAGCTGGTCCATCTGCCGCGAAGGCTGGTCGCAGCCGGTCTCGCCGACGACGCGGGCCGGCACGCCGGCAACCGTCTTGTTGTGCGGTACCGGCGACAGCACCACCGAGCCGGCCGCGATCTTCGAGCAATGGCCGATCTCGATGTTGCCGAGGATCTTGGCGCCGGCGCCGATCAGCACGCCGTAGCGGATCTTGGGATGGCGGTCGCCGCCGGCCTTGCCGGTGCCGCCCAGCGTCACGCCGTGCAGGATCGACACGTCGTCCTCGATCACCGCCGTCTGGCCGACGACGAGGCCGGTGGCGTGGTCGAGGAAGATGCCCTTGCCGATGCGGGCAGCCGGATTGATGTCGGTCTGGAACACCGAGGACGACCGGCTCTGCAGATACAGCGCGAAGTCCTGGCGGCCCTGGTTCCACAGCCAATGCGCCAGCCGGTGCGTCTGGATGGCGTGAAAACCCTTGAAGTAGAGCACCGGCATGATGAAGCGGTCGCATGCCGGATCACGGTCGTAATAGGCCTGGATATCGACGCGCACCGTCGTCGACCAGTCCTTGTCGTCGGCCGCCATCGCCTTGAACGTCTGGCGGATGAGGTCGGAGCCGATGTCCTGATGGGCGAGGCGCTCGGCCAGCCGGTGAATGACCGCTTCTTCCAGGTTTTCCTGATTGAGGATGGTCGAATAGAGGAACGCCGCCAGCAGCGGATCGCGGTTGACCGCTTCCATCGCTTCGTCGCGGATCGAACGCCAGATCGGATCTACCGGCTGCACCCTGGTGGGACGGGAAATCGTAACGCTGTTCATCTGATGTCTCCGGCCATCCAATGTCTCGGCCATCCAATGTCTCGGTTGGCGGCTTGCCTATTCTCCGGCCGCACCTATAAGCCAGATCATAGCACGGGTGAACTCAATTTTCCTTAGTGCTTCGTGAAATGGATTTGGTTGGCGGAATTTCAAGCAGCCATGGAAAACGCAACCTTGATGGACGAGACCCTGAAGCGCGAGCTTTCCGCGCTCTATGAGGCCGAAGATCGCCACTACCACGACCTTGGCCACATCGAGGCGACGCTGGCGCTGGCCAATGATTACAAGGCGTTGTTGCATGATCCTGAAGCAGTCGAGGCAGCGATCTGGTTCCACGACGCGATCTACGACAGCCGCGCCAAGGACAATGAGGCGAGGAGTGCCGCACTTGCCGAGGAAAAGCTCGCCGGCCGCGCCGATGCACAACGCATCGGTCGCATCGCGGCGATGATCACTGCCACTGCCGGCCACGAATTGCCGCCCCTTGGCGACCAGCATTCGGTTCGTGACGCGGCGCTGTTCCTCGACATGGACCTGGCGATCCTGGGTGCTGCGCCCGACGTGTTCGACGCCTACGAGCAGGCGGTTCGCCGCGAATATAAGTGGGTCGATGAGCCGATGTGGCGGGCCGGCCGTGCCGCAGTGCTAGAGGGCTTCCTCGCGCGGCCGCATATCTTCCACAGCGAGGAATTCCGCCGGCGCTTCGAAACCCAGGCCCGGCATAACATGACGCGCTCGCTCAGGGCGCTGGGGCACAGCCCGCGCCGATCGTAGCCCGACGCGTCGCTCGCTTGCCTGCCGGAGAGTTGCCCGAAATCAGGTAAACGCGCCGATGGTCGATGCCATTCCCCACAGCATGAACACCCCGGCCGCAAGCGACGCGCCGTTGACTACGATGCCAGCCAGACCGAGCACACGACTGTCGTTCGAACGACCGAGCGCCATCAACCCGAAAACCACGCCGGTAAGATGTGCCAATGGCCCGGCCAGAAAAAATACGGCGGCGAAGAAGCCTGTCGCACTGTTCTGGAGCAGTGGGGACGCGTCGCTCGGCATTGCCATCAACGCGGTGATCGCCATCGCGCCTGCCACCAATGCAGCCAGCGCTAGAACAACGGACCATTCGCCGAACCTGCTTTTCGCAACGACGCCCAGCAAAGCGGCGTCGCTTCTTCCCCATTGTGCCATCGTACCCCCTGCCCTTCGTTCAGCGTGGCGGGTTTGAACCGATCCACACGTCGCTCTCATTTATTCCTGTATCGTTGCAAAACCGCTAAGGACCCGTTCAGGCCGGATGGCCGCTTTTTGGGGAGCCATCCATCAGAGCGGATGCTCGGCATAAAACTCCAGCACACGCTGCTTGAAGGTCTTGTCGCCGACCGCCAGCATGTGGTCGCGGCCTTCGATGTGAAACGCCCTGGCGTTGGGCATCAGGGCGGCGAGCTCATCCGGCGAGCCGCCGATGTCGTCCTTGCTGCCGACGGCGATCAGCGTCGGCTGGGCAATGCGGGCAAGGTCGGCCTCGCTCAGCAATTCGCGGGAGGTGGCGATGCAGGCGGCGAGCGCGCGGCGATCGCTGCGGGTCTGATCGGCGAAGGCGCGGAACGAGCGGCCGCGCGGATCGCTGGTGCCTGCCGGATCGTCGGCCAGAAGGGCGTCGGCTATCGGATCCCAGTCGCCGACGCCGTCGACCATGCCGATGCCGAGACCGCCGAAGACCAGCGTCGCCACCTTCTCCGGGTCGGAGAGCGCCAGGAAGGCCGATATGCGCGCGCCCATCGAGTAACCCATGACATGAGCGCGTTCGATGCCGAGATGGTTCAAAAGCGCTGCCGCGTCCGACGCCATTTTTGCCGGCGTGTAGTCGGCTTCGTCATAGCTCTTCGACGACGAGCCATGGCCGCGATTGTCGAAGGCGATCGCACGGTAGCCGGCGTCGTTCAGCGTCTTGAACCAGCCGGGCGACACCCAGTTGACGTAATGGCTCGAGGCAAAGCCGTGGATCATCAGCACCGGATCGCCCTGCCCCGATGCCGGCTGGCGGTCAAGGAAAGCAAGGTCGAAACCGTCATGGGAGAAGAACTGCATCGGCCGAAGATCCTGCCCGCTCAGTCGGAATCGACACTCGGCGCATCGCCCTTGTCGGGCGGCGGCATGGCCGGCCCCGCCGCCGTGCCGATGGCCGGATGGCGCAGCAGGTCGCCGTCCTCAATGCCCTTTTTGGCAGCCGTGCCCGCCTTGAGCTCGAGCACGAAGCGCACCGGTTCGTCCGGCGAGATGATCGCCTCCGACTGCGGCTCGCCTTGCTCGATCGCCCGGATCCGGCCGTCCTGGCCGACGAAGATCAGGTCGAGCGGCATCGGCGTGTTCTTCATCCAGAAACTCACATCCTGCGGCGCGCCGAACACGAACAGCATGCCGTGATTGTCGGCCATGTGCCGGCGGAACATCAGCCCGGCTTCGCGCTCGGCGGGCGTGTCGGCGATTTCCACGGAAAAAGAACGCTCGCCGGCCTTCGTCACCGCGACCAGCGGCGCCGGGTCGACGGGAAGGATCATCGCCTTGCCGTCGGCGGAACTCGGTTGTTGAAAATAGAAGAACGCACTTGTGGCGACGATGAGGAAAATCCCGGCGCAGAGCGCGCCCGCCGTCACCCGGTTCCTGTGAGCCATATGAAATCCTCGGCCGGAACTAATGCGAGACCGGCAAGGTACCCATATCGGGGTGAATTTCGGCAGCCATAAGGCCTTTGTCGCCGCGTCCGAAGCGGACCAGCACCACCTGGCCCGGCCGGAGTTCGGTGATGCCGTAGCGGCGCAGCGTCTCCATGTGGACGAAAATGTCCTCGGTGCCCTCGCCCCGGGTCAGAAAGCCGAACCCCTTGGTACGGTTGAACCATTTGACCAGCGCCCGTTCGAGGCCGCTTTCCGGCGTCACCGCGACATGGGTGCGCTGCTCCTGTAGCTCCGCCGGATGCACCGCCGTGGTGACATCCATCGAGAGCACGCGGAAGGCCTGCAGCCCGCGCTCGCCCTGCTTGACCAGGCAGACGACACGGGCGCCTTCCAGGGCGGTCTGAAAACCATCCTTTCGAAGGCATGTCACATGGAGGAGGATGTCGCCCGAAGTACCATCATCGGGAAGGATGAAACCGTAGCCCTTGGCCACGTCGAACCATTTGATGGCGCCGGCGATTTCGACGAGATCGGCCGTATCGGCGCTCTCATCCCGCTTCAACGTATCGTTACCGGCCCCGTCCCGCCCCATGAAAGAGGCCTTTTCCCCCATAAGAACGCCCCCTTTTTTCAAGAAACACTGCAACTGATTCTTGGTATCAGATTAACACCGCGGCTTCCGGTGTGTGCAAGACCTGACGTGCCTTTTTTCACGGTTCCATACAGGAATAGCGGATTTGCCGTTTGCCGGCGCCGGCAAACGTGGCCAATTGCCCTTTGGCCGGGCCGCCCCTATGTTGCGCCGCAACGCAACATAAGGAGGAAATCATGCGCTATCTGCACACCATGGTCCGCGTCGCCGACATCGATGCTTCGCTCGATTTCTACTGCAACAAGCTTGGCCTCAAGGAAGTGCGCCGCCATGAAAACGAGCAGGGCCGCTACACGCTGATCTTCCTCGCCGCCCCCGAAGACGAGCAAAGCGGCATCTCCGAAAAGGCGCCGCTGGTCGAGCTGACCTACAATTGGGATCCGGAAGACTACAAGGGCGGCCGCAATTTCGGCCATCTCGCCTATGAGGTCGACGACATCTACGCCACCTGTCAGCGGCTGATGGACAATGGCGTTACCATCAACCGGCCGCCGCGCGACGGCAACATGGCGTTCGTCAAATCGCCGGACGGCATCTCGATCGAGCTGTTGCAGAAAGGTCCGGCCAAGCCGAAGGCCGAGCCGTGGGCGTCGATGCCGAACACCGGCAGCTGGTAACCGATCACGCCATCTTGAACGGACGCAGGCGGGCCCTGGTTCGGTTTTCGCGTCCGCATTCCCAAGGAGAATTCATTCATGCCGGCCAGCCATGTCGACGTCGCCACCGAACATGCCAGCCGCTATCTGCAGCAGCTGTGCAAACATTGGGCGCACAAGTTTCCCGTCGAATTCGACCCGAACCACGGCACCATCGATCTGACGCTCGGCCGCACGGTTCTCGATGCCGACCCGGCTGCGCTGCACATTGCGGTGACGACCGATGAAGCCGGCTCGCTCGAGCGCCTGGAAACGGTCGTCGCCGAGCACATCAAGCGCTTCGCCTTCCGTGAAGCGCTGGCATTCGACTGGAAACGCGCTCCGGCCGCGTAGACGACCTGTCAACCGCCGGCCTTGGCCATGTCCAGCAGCATCAGCACGGTGCGCCAATTACGCGCCGTGCCCGGCACCTTCAGAACGCGCGGAATGAGATTGGCAAACACCGATTTGCCGAGCCCGTCAGGCGCATGCAGGTAGAGCACGTCGCCCTTGATCTCGAAGCGTTCTGGCCCGGTGCATTTTTCCGCCAGCCGGGCGACCTCCTCGGCGGTCGGCCGGCGCTCCAGCGCATAGGCATGCAGCTTCGTCGGCTCGCCGGCCACTTCCGGATAGGGATTGTCCGCCGCCAGCCGCTCGAGCCAGCCGAGATCGCGCACCATGATGCGTGAATGGAACCCCCATTTCTTCTCGAATTCCGCTTCCAACCGCTTGGTCAGCGTCGCCGCATCGCCATCTGGCGACCGGAACACGGCGTTGCCGCTCTGCACATAGGTGGCGACATCGGAGAAGCCGAGCTGCTCAAAAAATGACCTGAGTTCCGCCATCTTGACGATGCGGTTGCCGCCGACATTGATGCCGGAAAACAGCGCGATAAAAACGTTCGCCGGAGCGTTCGGAAGATCGTTGCTGCTCATATGATGAACCCGGCGAGCGTCTCGTTGTCGGTGATGTCCTGGTAATGGACGCTCTCGGCGTCGAAATTCGCCTTGAGCAGGTCGAAATTGCGGCGGTCCTTGGTTTCGATGCCGATCAGCACCGAACCGAAATTGCGCGCTGATTTCTTCAGATATTCGAAGCGGGCGATGTCGTCGTCGGGACCCAGCAATTCGAGGAAATCGCGCAGCGCGCCGGGCCGTTGCGGAAAGCGGATGATGAAGTATTTCTTCAAGCCCTCGAAGCGCAGCGCCCGTTCCTTCACATCCGGCAGCCGCTCGAAATCGAAATTGCCGCCCGACACCACGGCAACGATGGTCTTGCCCCTGATTTCCTTCCTGGAAAAATCCTTGAGCGCATCGATCGCCAGCGCGCCGGCCGGCTCCAGCACGACGCCTTCGACATTGAGCATTTCGATCATGGTCGCGCAGAGCCGGTTTTCCGGGATCAGCCGCACGGTGTCGGCGGCAAACTCCCTTAGGTGGCGCAGCGGCTCGCGGCCGATCTCGGCCACCGCTGCGCCGTCGACGAAATTGTCGACCTTGGCGAGCTTGATCCGCTTTCCGGCGGCAAGGCTATCGCTCAAACTCGGGGCGCCGGCCGGCTCGCAAAAGACGAAGCGCGTTTCGCGGTGCTGGTCAGCGAAATAATGGGTGACACCGGCGGCCAGGCCGCCGCCGCCGACCGGCAGCATGACAATGTCGGGCATGCGCGCGCCGGGCATCTGGCCTGATATCTCGTAGGCGACGGTCGCCTGCCCTTCGATAATGTCCTTGTGGTCGAAAGGCGGCACCATGTGGGCGCCGGCAGTTTCGGTGAATTCAAGTGCCGCGCGATAGCAGTCGTCGAAGAAATCGCCGACCAGCCTGATCTCGACGAATTCGCCGCCGAACAGCCGCGTCTTGTCGATCTTCTGCTGCGGCGTCGTCACCGGCATGAAGACGACGCCCTTCTTGCCGAAATGGCGGCAGACGAAGGCAAAGCCCTGCGCATGATTGCCGGCCGAAGCGCAGACGAACAGCTCGGCAGCGTTGCCGGCGGCGAGCGTCTTGCGGAAGAAGTTGAAGGCGCCGCGGATCTTGTAGGAGCGCACCGGCGTCAGGTCCTCGCGCTTCAGCAGCACCCGCGCGCCGGTCTTCTTCGACAGATAGTCGTTTTCCTGCAGCGGCGTCTCCGGAAAAATCTCGCGGATCGCCGCAGCGGCAGCGGCGACGCGAGAGGAGAAACTGGTCATGGCTGGAGCACCCCACAGGCTAGGCGAGTTCGGTCCCGCTATTGCATATCTGGCCTCGTGAAGCCATTGTCCGGCCGCCCCGAAGGGGCATTTCCGGAATCAACGTAAGCATTTGGGGGCGTTTGCTCATGCCTGTCGCATCGGTGGCCCGGAAAACCGTGTCGCTGCCGGAGTTCGGCGAGCCGACGGTGATGCCGCTGGTGCCCCGCGCCACCTATGAGGCCCGTATCGCGGCGCTGGTCGCACTTGGCGGGTTCGATGCCTTCGTCGTCTATGGCGACCGCGAACATGCGGCCAATGTCGCCTACCTCTGCGGCTACGATCCGCGCTTCGAGGAGACGCTGCTCATCATCGTTCCCGGCAAGCCGCCGAAACTGCTGGTCGGCAATGAGGGCTGGGGCTATGCCGAGATCTGCGACGGGCCGTACGAGCGCGTGCTCTACCAGACGTTTTCGCTGCCGGCGCAGCCGCGCGACCGCTCGCAGGGGCTTTCCGACATCCTTGCCGATTGCGGCCTGAATGCCGGCCAGCGCATCGGCGCCATCGGCTGGAAGCCGTTCGGCCCCGGCGATGCCGGTTTTGGCGAAACGACGCTCGACCTGCCGTCCTTCATCGCCGACACGTTGCGCAGCCTTGTCGGCGATAGGGGCGTGATCATCAATGCGGCGAACCCTTTGATGAACCCCGCCGACGGCCTGCGCGCCATCAATGAGGCCGACCAACTGGCGGCGTTCGAATTCGCCGCGACCTATTCCTCGCAAGGCCTGCGCAACGTCCTGCAAGGCATCGAACCCGGCATGACCGAATTGCAGGCGGCGCGGCTGATGGGCATCAACGGCCTGCCGCAATGCTGTCACCCGATGCTGTCGGCCGGCAAGCGTGCGGCCTATGGCCTGCCGAGCCCGCGCCTCGACATCATCAAGCGCGGCGACCCGATCACCATGGCCTATGGCATCCAGGGCTCGCTCAATGCCCGCGCCGGTTTTCTGGTCGAGGACGCGGCCGAGCTTCCGAGGGGCATCCAGGACTATGTCGAGAAGCTGGTCGCGCCCTATTTCTGCGCCGTCGTCGACTGGTACGAGACGGTCGGCATCGGCGTTCCCGCCGGCGCGTTGTGGCAAGCGGTGCACGACCGCATCGGCGATCGGTTCTTCGGCGTAGCGCTCAACCCCGGCCACCTCATCCATATCGACGAATGGATGCATTCGCCGGTATTTTCCGGCTCCGACATCAGATTGAAGTCGGGCATGGCCTTGCAGGTCGACATCATCCCGGCGACCGGCACCGACTATTTCACTACCAACATCGAGGACGGCATCGCGCTGGCCGACGAGGCGCTGCGCGAAGAGATCGCCGCGCGCTATCCCGAAGCCTGGCGCCGCATCGAGGCGCGCCGCGCCTTCATGACCGACGTGCTCGGCATAAGGCTGAAGCCGGAAGTGCTGCCGTTTTCCAACATTCCGGCGTTCCTGCCGCCGTTCTGGCTTTCGCGCAACAGTGCGATGGCAGTCGCGAGGCGCTGAGCGCATTTCGGCGCCTGCGACTTACTTCCGCCGCACTTGGCCTGTCCGGGAGGTGCGGCGGAGGTGGATGGGCCTTTGGTCAGGCCGGAGTGGAATTGCTTAAGTGCCCTTGAAGACGATTTGCATCATTCTCATTGCCGCGCTGCTCGCCGGCTGCGGCGGGCGCCAAACCGAGGAACTGCTCGGCAGCGCCATGATGGCGGTGCCGGTGACGGAAATCGCCGGCAACCACTCGATCTTCATCGCAACCACGCGCAAGCGCTCCGACGATCCCGACAAGGTCTTCGACGGCGAGCGCTCGGCGACGCTGAACTATGCCCGCGTCAACGTCACCGTCCCCGGTATCCACAAGACAGGCCAGATCGAGCGGCGCTCGCGCGGCAAGTCGGACGATCCGGCCAAATACTTCATGGCTTCCGAGGTCGTCGGCTACGACACCCAGCCGAAATTCTCCAGCGCGCTCAGCGCCGACATCGCGGCGCGCGGCGGCCGTGTCATGGTCTTCGTCCACGGCTACAACACCGGCTTCGACGACGCCGTCTACCGCGTCACCCAGATCACCCATGATTCCGGCTATCCAGGCACGCCGGTGCTGTTTTCCTGGGCGTCGGGCGCCAAGACCACCGACTACGTCTACGACAAGGAAAGCGCCAGCGTTGCCCGCGACCAGCTGGAAGTGACGCTGAGAATGCTGGCGCAGACCGGCGCGCGGCGCATCGACATCGTCGCCCATTCGCTGGGGACCTGGGTTACCATGGAGGCGTTGCGCCAGCTCGCCATCACCGGCGACCGCGATCTGGGCGGCAAGCTCGGCGACGTCGTGCTGGCCTCGCCCGACATCGACGTCGACGTGTTCAAGAGCCAGATGCGCCGCTACGGCAAGCCGGACAAGCCGTTCATCCTGCTGCTCTCCGACGACGACCGGGCGCTGCGGCTCTCCGGCCTGATCGCCGGCGCGCGGCCGCGCGTCGGCGACTACAAAAACGCCGCCGACCTCGCCAGCTATGGCGTGTCGGTCGTCGATCTCTCCAGCGTCAAGGGAACCGACCGCTTCAACCACACCAAATTCGCCGACAATCCGGAATTGGTGCAGTTGATCGGCCAGAAGCTGCGCGAGGATGACGGGTTTGCCAGCGACCGCGAAGTGACAGACCGCATCGCCTCGGTCGGACAATAGCTGCATTGCGCGGCAGTGACTGTTGACCATTGCCGCACCATCGGAACAGTTTGAACTGGACCGTGCCGGCCTCTGCCTCTATCGAATAGGCCAAGACGTCTCCGGCTCGACGTCGCCTTTGCGGGAGCCCGCGTGATCGTGCCTTCGAAGATCTTTCTCGTCGTTGCGTTCGCGCTCGCGGTTACCGGCTGCGCCGGCCAGAACACGCACGATCTGCTCAACAAGACGACGATCATCGTGCCTGCTTCGGACATTGCGGCGACGCACAAGATCTTCGTCGCAACGACCCGGCAAAAGGCAATGAAAGCGCCCCGGCAGGTGTTCGATGGCGACCGTTCGCCGACCACCAGCTTTGCCAGCGTCGAGGTGACGGTGCCCAAAATTCACCAGCTCGGCGCCATCGAGCGGGTCAAGGGATCGGCCAACAGCAATCCGGCGAAGGATTTCACGGCGACCGGCGTCACCTTCTACGAAGGCGCGCCGCAATTCGCCAAGGCGGTCGGCGCCGATATCGCGATGCGCGGCGACCGCGCGCTGGTTTTCGTGCACGGCTTCAACAACGGCTTCGACGACGGTATCTACCGCCTGACGCAGATCGCGCACGACACGAAATACCCGGGCACGCCGGTGCTGTTTTCGTGGGCGTCGAGCGGCAAGACGACCGGCTACATCTACGACAAGGAAAGCGCCAATGCGGCGCGCGACGATCTCGAAGCGACGCTGCGCATGCTCGCCAAGAGCCGCGCCAAGAGCATCGACATCATTGCCCATTCGATGGGGACCTGGGTGACGATGGAAGCGTTGCGCCAGCTTGCCATCACCGGCGACCGCGACCTCGGCGGCAAGCTCGGCTATGTTATCCTGGCTTCGCCCGATATCGACGTCGACGTGTTCAAAAAGCAGATGATCCGCTACGGCAAGCCCGACAAGCCGTTCGCCGTGCTGCTTTCGGGCGACGACCGGGCGCTCAGACTGTCGACCCTGATCTCCGGCGACAAGCCACGCGTCGGCGACTATGGCGACGCGGCCGACCTCGCCAGCTATGGCGTCTCGGTGATCGACCTGACCAAAACCAAGGGCGGCGACCGGCTGAACCACGCCAAATTCGCCGACAACCCGTTCCTGGTGCAGCTGCTCGGCGACCGCTTGCGCGCCCCGGCCGGCCTCGCCTCCGAAGAGACCGCGCCGGCCCAGCTCGACAATCTCGGCCAGGGCCTCGGCAAGGCCGTCGGTTCGGTCGCCGAAATCGTCATCACCACGCCGTTCAAAGTGCTGACCATCGCCACGGGCGGGTGAGCCGACCTCTACTGCCAAACGCGCCGGTGATTGGCAGCTGTCAACAAAAACGCTCTGTAGCGATCCTTCGCGCCCCCCTCTGTCCTGCCGGACATCTCCCCCTCTAGTGGGGAGATTGGCCGCCACTTTCGGCTTTCGCCAATCTCCAACTCTGACGAACAACGCGCTGTCGACGAAACTGCCAATCTCCCCCCTTGAGGGGGAGATGTCCGGCAGGACAGAGGGGGGCGCTGTCCCTCCAGGGTTCAGTGATTCTTCAAACGAACAAATCAACTTTCTGGAAAGTCGTCACGTCGATCAGGCCGACGTCGGAAATCCTGAGCTCGGGGATGACGACCAGCGCCAGCAGCGAGTGCTGCATGTAGGCGTTGTTCAGCGAGCAGCCCATCTGGCGCATGGCGTCGCTGAGTTTGTCCGCCTTGGCGGCGACGATTTCCGCCCGCTCGTCCGACATCAGCCCGGCGATCGGCATTTCGACCAGCGCCAGCTCCTTGCCCTTGGAGAACAGCACGACGCCGCCGCCGACCTCGCCCAGCCGGTTCACGGCCAGAGCCATATCCTGCTTGTTGGTGCCGACGACGATGATGTGGTGGGCATCATGCGCCACGCTGGAGGCCATGGCGCAGTCGCCGATGTAGCCGAAGCCGGAGACGAAGGCGTTGGTGACGCCGCCGGTGCCCTTATGGCGCTCGACCAGCGCGATCTGGCAGACATCGTTGCGACGGTCCATGGCGACCAGCCCGTCCTCGACGGCAAGATCGGCCTCCAGCGCCCGCGTCGGCGCCTGGTTCTCGATGACGCCGATGACCCGCACCCGCACCTCGTTGGCGCCCATGGGTGCCGCGATGTCGAAATCGCCTGCCTTGAGCTTCCTGCCGAGCTTGACGGTGTTCTTCGCCGTCCGCGGATAATTGTAGGCCGGAATGTCAATTTCGAGCTTGCCGCCCTTGGCCAGCCTGACGCCGCGGCCATAGACCTCGTCGATGGTCATTTCGGCCAGGTCGGAGATGATCAGCAGGTCGGCGAGCCGACCCGGCGCGATCGAGCCGATCTCGCGCTCCAGCCGGAAATGCTGGGCGGTGTTGAGCGTCGCCATCTGGATCGCCGTCACCGGCTTCAAGCCCTGGCTGACGGCGTGGCGGACGACCCGGTCCATATGGCCTTCGTGCACCAGCGTACCGGAATGGCTGTCGTCGGTGCACAGGATGAAGTTGCGCGGGTCGAGCCCGCTCTCCGTCACCGCCTTGATCTGCGAGGCGACGTCATACCAGGCCGAGCCCAGCCGCAGCATCGCCTTCATGCCCTGGCGGACGCGGGCGATGGCGTCCTCGGCGCGCGTGCCTTCGTGGTCATCCTCCGGGCCGCCGGCAACGTAGCCGTGAAACGGCAGGCCGAGATCGCGCGAGGCATAATGCCCGCCGACGGTCTTGCCGGCCCTCACCGTCGCCGCGATCTCGCCCGACATCACCGGATCGTTGGCGGCGACGCCCGGAAAATTCATCACCTCGCCGAGCCCGATGATGTTTTCCCAGGTCATCGCTTCGGCAACGTCGGCGACGGTCAGCTCGGCGCCGGCATGCTCCAGCCCCGGTGCGGAGGGCACGCAGGACGGCATCTGCACAAGCACGTTGACCGGCATGGCGACGGCCTCGTCATGCAGCAGCCGCACGCCCGGCAGGCCGAGCACGTTGGCGATCTCATGCGGATCGATGAACATCGAAGTTGTGCCATGCGGGATCACCGCGCGGCAGAATTCCGTCACCGTCACCATGCCGCTCTCGACATGCATATGCGCGTCGCAAAGCCCCGGCACCAGATAGCGGCCGCCGGCATCGACCACCTTGGTGCCCTGGCCGATGGCATGGCCGGCGTTCGGCCCGCAATAGGCAAAGCGGCCGCCGGCAATGGCGATGTCGGTGCCGGCGATGATCTCACCCGAATGGACGTTGACCCAGCGCCCGTTGCGGATGACGAGATCGGCGGGTTTGCGGCCCATGGCGACATCGACCAGATGCGTCGCCATCTCGGCCCAGGGTTTTGGTTTCGTCGCATTGGCGGTCTTCGGCATCAACAGGCTCCTCTTTGCCCGACTGTGCCAAGCCGCGAGGATTTTGACCAGCGAGGAAGTAAAACGCGGACGGCGAAGTTGCAGATCTCCCCCCTTGAGGGGGAGATGTCGCCGAAGGCGACAGAGGGGGTCGGGACGTCCTGACGCGAACCTTTACCGCGAACAAAACAGGCTGGCGCTCGACGCGCGACGACCCCCTCTGGCCTGCCGGCCATCTCCCCCTCAAGGAGGGAGATCGATGCGCCATGGCCTTCGCCAATCGCTAAGGGCATTTTGTGCCGGCCGCAGCAACTTTGTTCTTGCTTTGTGCCGGCAGCTATGCTACTAATTTGGGTATGGTGCCAATTGGCTCCAACGACCCGTCCTCCCGAGGCGGGTTTTTTGTTATTGCGCCATTCATGGCAAATGGCCCAGGCGGAATACGATTCCGTTGCGGCCAATCAGCTTTCGTCTCGTTAGAGGATCCTCCTGAATCGACGGTCGCGGAGTTTGACGCACTCCATCGTTCGAGCCTTCGGCCGGTTCACTCAATTCGATCCCGAACTGTCACTTTTTGCTTGGATCGTCCGCCGGGTTGACGTAGGTGATCTTGAATGGCCCCTCGCCATGAACCTGGATAATCGTATCGCTTGTCGTCCAGGCGAAGTGATTCATTCCGGCCGGCGCGACGCCGAAGCCGCCAGCAGTCAGTTCGACACCTTTCGCCTCGTCGAGCTTATCGCCCATTCCAATATGGAAGTTGCCGGAAAGCACCGTTACGTATTCCGTGGTGGGATGATTATGTGCGGCAATTTTGTAGCCGGCGGGTGTCTTCAACCGCAGCACATAGGCGCCGTCCTTTGAGGGATCTCCAGCGACAACAGCCATTTCCGCGCCAGCGGGAATGACAGCAGGAGCAGGACCCCATTTGATGTCTTTGGCGTTCATCGGCATCTCATCGGCAAACAGAGGCGCCGTCCCAACAAGCAGCAGTGCCAGGGCAGAGGCAAGCTTGAGCATGACAATCTCCCAGTGTCTGTAGAGGACGGCGTCGAGTATCGGCGCGCCGATCCACTTGCCAATTGGAGTCTATCAGGGCAGAGCGCCCGAACGCATCCTGCGAACGGGGGACGCGCATTCGCGGTAGCCGCGGAAGCTGCCGCTAAAAACATTTCCAGGTGAAACGATTTTGTTTGTATCACTGTAGGTGATCGGCCTCGCTAGCTTCCAGTGCCAGATTTGTCGACGGCAGAAGACGGCTTGACGGCCTTTGGCTGGCGGCTGAAAAGGGCTGGCCTGCGGACGTGGCGGAATTGGTAGACGCAAGGGACTTAAAATCCCTCGATCTCTGATCGTACGGGTTCGATTCCCGTCGTCCGCACCAGCAACATCGGCGCCGCCATTGCGGCCTAAGCAAGAGCATGAACTCGCCGAATACAGGCTGCCACATGCCATTTCTCGACCAGGAGCCGGCGAGCCGATGCGGGATCTGCGATATGCGTATCCGGTGTCCGCATGTTCGTTTGCCAGCTTCCAAAGCGCACTCAGGCAAGGGTGGCGGTATCGGTCACACGCATCATCGCCAGCAATTTCGATATGATTTTGTCACATCGGCTGCTATATGGTGGAAAAGGAGCCCGCCCATGCGGACCACCCAGCCGATAAGTATCACCCTCCCGCGCGACATGGCCGAGGCCGTCGCGCGCAAGGTCGAATCCGGCGCGTACGCCTCCGTCAGCGAAGTGCTGCGCGAGGGCGTGCGCGCGCTGCTCGACCGCGACGCCGCCGTTGAACGCTGGCTGCGCGAGGAAGTCGCCCAGAGCTACGACGAGTACAAGGCGAATCCGTCCAGCGCCATCCCTGCCGAGCAGGTCATGCTGCGTATCCGCGACCGCGCCGCCGCGCGGCGCGACGATGCCACTAAGGAATGACGCGCAGGGTTGTATTTTCCGCGCAAGCGGAGCACCAGTTGGATGCGCTGTATCGCTACATAGAGGAATATTCCTCCACAGCCCGTGCGGAATCGTTCGTTGGCGGCATCGTGGCCTATTGCCACGCGTTCGAGCCGTTTCCCGAGCGCGGAACGCGCCGCGACGATATTCGTCCCGGCCTCCGCGTTCTAGGCTACCGCCGCCGCGTCAGCATTGCCTTCACGGCCGAAGCCGACACCATCGCCGTCCTCGGCGTCTATTACGGCGGGCAGGACTATGAAGCGGACCTCAAGGACAAAGGCTAACGGGCGTAACGATCGGGCGATAAGACCTCTGCCCCAGTGGAGCCTCGCCGATCGCGCCGGCGAAAGAAGTCTGTTCAGCCCCAGGCCTCCAGCCGCAACCAGCGTCGCCTTGTCCCAGCCCCGCAAGGCGGCCTGGTGGAAGGGGTTCCGGCCGGGCGCTTCCTCGCAGGGTCCAGCTTCCGGCATGGCTCACCTCCCGATCGGGTTCAGCTTCAGGTGCTGGATGAGGATGATGGTCTTGGCGTCGATGATCCGACCGTCGTGGATGCCGGCCAGTGCCTCGTCGAGCGGCATCTCCAAAACTTCGATGTCCTCGCCTTCGTCGTGGGCGCCGCCGCCGTCGGAAATGCGGTCGGCGGGCGAGTAGCGGGCGACGAAAAACCAGAGCCGCTCAGTGACGCTGCCGGGGCTCATATAGGGCGAAAACAGCCGCTGCACGTCCTTCAGCCGATAGCCGAGTTCCTCCTCGGCCTCCTTGCGGATGCAGGTTTCGGGATCGTCTTGGTCTAGCAGGCCGGCGCAGGCCTCGATCAGCGGCTCCTTGTGGCCGGTGACGTAGGCGGGGTAGCGGAACTGCCGCACCAGAAGCACCGTCGAACGCTCCGGATCGAAAGGCAGGATCACCGCGCCGTCACCGCGATCGTAGGTCTGGCGGGTGTGCGTTTCCCATTTGCCGTCGCGCCGGCGATAGTCGAAGACGGTCTTTTTCAAAACCGCCCACTCGTCGGAAAGGACTTCCTCAGAGCGGATGCGAATGCGATCTTCCATGGTGGACTCCCTGCTGCCGCGGCAAGGCGTAGCCGCGAACGGCGGTTCGTGCAATCGGGCCACCAATTGGTCCAGAGCGCCGGTTCACCGTCTCGTGTCTGGCGCTGGCACAATCGGCTGCATAAATAGCGGCAACCCTTTCCGGAGTTTTTTATGACCTCATCGCTTTTCCAGCCGATCACCCTCGACGGCCTGACCTTCCCCAACCGCATCGCGGTCGCGCCGATGTGCCAGTATTCGGCCGAGGACGGCTCGGCCAGCGATTGGCACCTCTATCACTGGATGAACCTGGCGATGTCGGGCGCCGGCATGGTCACGGTCGAGATGACCGATGTCGAACGGCGCGGCCGCATCTCGCATGGCTGTCTCGGCCTCTATTCCGAGGACAACGAGGCGGCCGCGCGACGCACGCTGGATGCAGCCAAGCGGGTCGCCGCGCCGGGCACGAAATTCGGCACGCAGCTTGCCCATGCCGGCCGCAAGGCCTCGAACCGCAAACCCTGGGAGGGCGGCGGCCCGCTGTATGCCGATCAAGATCCGTGGCCGATCGTGTCGGCCTCGGCCATCGCCTACGACACCGGCTGGCAGGTGCCGCGGGCGCTGGAGGACGACGAGATCCTGCAAATCATCGAACGCTTCGCAGAAGCGGCACGGCGGGCCGAGCGCGCCGGCTTCGACTTCATCGAGCTGCATGCCGCGCATGGCTATCTGATCTTCCAGTTCCTGTCGCCGCTCTCCAACCGGCGCACCGACCGCTGGGGCGGCTCGCTGGAAAACCGCATGCGTTTCGCCGTCGAGATCGCCAAGGCGGTGAAGAAGGCGGTGCCCAGGCTGATGCTGGGCGCGCGGCTGTCGATTAAGGAATGGGTCGATGGCGGCTTCGAGGTCGAGGATGCGATCGAAGTGGCAAAAGCGCTGAAGGAAGCCGGCGTCGCCTATCTCTGCTGCTCGAGCGGCGGCAATTCACCGTTGCAGAAGCTGCCCTCCGGGCCCGGCTACCAGGTTCATCTGGCCGAAGCGGTGCGCAAGGCCGTCGGCATCCCGACGCGGGCCGTCGGCCTGATCGACGATCCGAAACAGGCCGAGGCGATCGTCGCCGACGGGCGCGCCGACATGGTGGCGCTGGCGCGCGCCTTCCTCGCCGATCCGCGCTGGGGCTGGCGCGCCGCGGCCACCTTTGGCGAAGAAATCCACCCGGCGCCGCAGCTTGCCCGCTCGGTGACAACGATGCAGCATTGGATGAAGGCGGCGAACTGAAGGGGCCGGTTCTCACCTCGCTGGGCGGGGCATCACAGCTTCGCTTTGATCCTCTGCCGGTGTAGGGTGGCCGGGACCGCGGCTGGGCGCGGCGGGTTGGGGGAGCAGAGACATGTCGTTCAGGGGGAATTCCATTGCGCTGCTGCCGCGGTGTTGGCCGGGCTGTCGTTCGCCGCATCGACGCCGGCTGGGGCGCAATATTGCGAAGGCACGGTGCACGGCCTTTCCAGGCACTACAATCTGGCGACGGGAAGCGGCTTTCTCGCCGTTCGAGCCCGACCGAACTCGTCGTCGCGCATGATCGGGCAATTATTCAACGGCGACCAAACCGAGATCTTCGACCGCCGCGGAAGCTGGTACAAGGTCGATTTCGGCGGCCGCACCGGCTGGGCGAATGCACGCTGGCTGCGCAACGACTGCGGCTATTGAGCTATTTTCGCCTGAGCTAAAATAGCAGTTGCAACCAAATCGGCCGCTCCGCGTTGGCGGCGATGATGGACAGCAAGCCATTTGAAAAGCCGGTCGTGGTCGAACTCGGCCATGTCGGCAAATATCGGCAGATCCGCAGCGCCCAGGAGGCGGCGGAGTGCCTGATGACGGTCTGGCCACTCAATCGCGGGCCGCGTCATCGTGATGCCCTCGACACTTGCCTAAAAGTGCTGGAAGGTTATCGTTCGACGGCGGATGCGCGCCGGGCACTGATCGAAGCCGCCAGGGAATCGGACGTGCTGGTCACAGACGACAGGCTGCCAGACGACAGACTGGCCGACGATAGGCTGCATTGAGGCAACGGGCTTTCAACCGGAGGGTTTCATGGCGAAACTGACCTACAAGATCGTCGAGCATGACGGAGGCTGGGCCTACAAGGTCGGCTCGACATTCTCCGAAACGTTCCCAACCCATCAGGACGCGTTGCGCGCCGCCGAGATCGCTTCGGCCGAACAGCAGGTCGCCGGCAATACCGACGGCATCCAGTACGAGGACGCCGACGGCAAATGGCACGACGAGCTCGCAGATGGCCGCGACCGGCCGCAGACGGAGGTTTCGGATTAGGGTGTGTCGATATCCAGGTGATGCCGGGCTGCTTTACAGGTCGGTTTGGTAGCGCTACCGTCTCACATCGCGCGTGACCGGAGAGGAGCCTGGGCGCTGTCGCGGTCCAGGCAGGAAAGCGGTTTCCTTCGAAGTCGTTGCGGGAATCAATCGGGAGGAGATCGATGGCGTCTGTCGCGATCGGCGATGTCTACAAATCATTTGGGACCGTCGAGGTCCTGCACGGGGTCAGCGTCGATATAGACGACGGCGAGTTCGTCACGCTGGTCGGTCCTTCGGGTTGCGGAAAGTCGACCCTTCTCAGGATGATCGCCGGCCTGGAAAAGATCTCGCGCGGCCAGATCGCGATCGGCAAACGTGTCGTCAACAACGTTGCGCCAAAGGAGCGCGACGTCGCCATGGTCTTCCAGAACTATGCGCTCTACCCGCATATGACGGTCGCCGAGAACATGGCGTTCTCGCTGATGCTCAAGGGCGTTCCCAAGACGGAGAGCGATGCCGGCGTGCGGCGCGCGGCCGAAATCCTGGGACTGGTGCCGCTGCTCGACCGCTATCCGCGCCAGCTTTCCGGCGGCCAGCGCCAGCGCGTCGCCATGGGCCGGGCGATCGTACGCGACCCGCAGGTCTTCCTGTTCGACGAGCCGCTCAGCAATCTCGATGCCAAGCTCCGGGTGCAGATGCGCGCCGAGATCAAGGAACTGCACCAGCGCCTGAAGACGACGACGGTCTACGTCACCCACGACCAGATCGAGGCGATGACCATGGCCGACAAGATCGTCGTCATGCATGACGGCATCGTCGAGCAGATCGGGCCGCCGCTCGAGCTGTACGACCGGCCGAACAATCTCTTTGTCGCCAGCTTCATCGGCTCGCCCGCCATGAACATGCTCAGGGGCGAGATCGTAAGCGACGGCTCGCCGTCATTTCGCGGCGCCGGAGGGATTTCGGTCCCGTTGGCCTCGGCACTTTCCATCGGCAATGGTGAGCCGGTCGTGCTGGGGATACGGCCCGAGCATTTACGGCTGTCCGACCATCAGGGCATCCCGGTCACCGTCGTGGTGGTCGAGCCGACAGGGTCCGAAGTGCAGCTCATCGGCCGCACCGCCGGCGGCGAGGAGATCGTCGCAAACTTCCGGGAACGCCATTCCTTCACGCCAGGCGAAACCATCCGGCTTACGGCCGAGCCTGGCCTCATCCATCTCTTTCACGGCAAAACCGGACAGCGGTTCGAAACACCCATCGGGCAGTAGGACGGCAAGGACAATAAGCAGGAGGAAGCGAGCATGAAATTCACCAGACGTGACGTGATCCGCACCACCGCCGGTGCGGCGGCGGGAGCCTTGGGAAGCCGGCTCATCGGCTCTCCCGCCTTTGCCCAGGAGGGGTTGAAATACAAGCCCGAGGACGGCGCCAAGCTCAGGCTGTTGCGCTGGTCGCCTTTCGTGCAGGGCGACGAGGATCAATGGCTGGCCAACACCAAGCGCTTTACCGAAGCGACCGGTGTCGAGGTCCGCGTCGACAAGGAAAGCTGGGAGGACATCCGCCCCAAGGCGGCGGTCGCCGCCAATGTCGGCTCCGGCCCGGACCTGATGTTCGTCTGGTTCGACGACCCGCACCAATATCCCGACAAGCTGCACGACGTGACGGAACTGGGCGAATATCTCGGCTCGAAATATGGCGGCTGGCACGATGGACCGCACCAATATGCGACACGGCAAGGCAAATTCCTCGGCCTGCCGCTGGCGACCATCGGCAATGCCATCGTCTATCGCGAAAGCTGGGTGAAGGAGGCCGGCTTCTCCGAATTTCCGAAGGACACGGCGGGCCTGCTCGAGCTTTGCAAGGCATTGCAGGCAAAGGGGCACCCGGCCGGCTTCACGCATGGCCACGGCGTCGGCGACGGCAACAACTACGCTCACTGGCTGCTATGGAGCCATGGCGGTCAGATGGTCGACGAGAGCGGCAAGGTGACGATCAACAGCCCCGAGACGCTCAAGGCGATCGAATACGCGCAGCAACTCTACAAGACCTTCATTCCCGGCACCGAAAGCTGGCTCGACGTCAACAACAACCGCGCCTTCCTGGCCGGGCAATTGAGCGTCATCGCCAACGGCATTTCCGCCTACAACACCGCCAAGATCAACAAGGACAAGGATCCGAAGCTCACTGAGATAGCCAAGGACATCCGCACCACCAACCTGCCGATCGGCCCGGTCGGAAAATCCGTCGAGCTGTTCCAGGTGACCACGGCCGTGATCTTCGACTACACGCCCTACCCCAACGCCGCCAAGGCCTACCTGCAGTTCATGTTCGAGGATCCGCAAATGTCGCAGTGGATCACGTCGTCGGCAGGCTATTGCTGCCAGACGCTCAAAGCCTTCGACAACAACCCGGTGTGGACGGCCGATCCGAACAATGCCGCCTACGCCAAGGCCTCGGCGACGCTGCGGCCCAACGGCTATGCCGGCCCGCTTGGCTATGCCTCGGCAGCGACCATGGCCGACTATGTGCTGGTCGACATGTTCGCCAAGGCGGTGACAGGCCAGGCGACGCCGCAAGAAGCGATGGAAGAAGCCGAGAAGCGCGCAAACCGTTACTATCGCGTTTGAGCCAGGTTCAGCCGGGCAGCCATGCTGCCCGGCTTCGAATCGCGCATGGCCGCCCGGCCGTTCAATGAGACCTTAGAGGAGCCGACCCATGGCCGTGACCTCCGCTGCCGTTCAGCCACGCCGGTCGACGCTGTCGCGCATTCTAGCGTTCGTGTCCGAAAGTCATAACGCGCTTGGCTTCGGCTTCATGCTGCCGGCGGCGGCGCTGCTGCTGGTCTTCCTGACCTATCCGCTCGGGCTCGGCGTCTGGCTCGGCTTCACCGATGCCCGCATCGGCCGCCCCGGCATCTTCATCGGCTTCGAGAACTATGAATATCTGTGGGATGACGCGGTCTTCTGGCTCTCCGTCTTCAACACCTTGCTCTACACGATCAGCGCCTCGATCCTGAAGTTTGCGCTCGGCCTGTGGCTGGCGCTTATCCTCAACCAGAACCTGCCGTTCAAGTCGTTCTTCCGCGCGATCGTCCTGCTGCCCTGGGTGGTGCCGACGGTGCTGTCGGCGATCGCCTTCTGGTGGATCTACGATTCGCAATTCTCGATCCTGTCCTGGGCGCTTATGGAAATGGGCCTGATCGACCATCGCATCAACTTCCTCGGCGATCCCGAGAATGCGCGGGCTTCGGTCATCGCCGCCAATGTCTGGCGCGGCATTCCTTTCGTAGCGATCACGCTGCTTGCCGGCCTGCAGACGATTCCGCAGTCGCTCTACGAGGCCGCCACGCTCGACGGCGCCAGCCGCTGGCAATTGTTCCGCTATGTGACGCTGCCGCTGCTGACGCCGATCATCGCCATCACCATGACGTTTTCGGTGCTGTTCACCTTCACCGATTTCCAGCTGATCTATGTGCTGACGCGCGGCGGGCCGGTGAACGCCACGCATCTGATGGCGACGCTGTCGTTCCAGCGCGGCATTTCCGGAGGCCAGCTTGGCGAAGGCGCCGCGATCGCAGTTGCCATGATCCCGTTCCTGCTCGCGGCGATCCTGTTCAGCTATTTTGGCCTGCAGCGTCGCAAATGGCAGCAGGGCGGCGGAGATTGACATGACCGCGATCGAAACGAGCAAACGCCCGGAACTCGACGAAGGCGGCATGGGCTACCTGCAGAGTTTGCCGCGCCGCGTGGTGACGGTCTACCTGCCGTTGCTGATCTTCGTCATCGTGCTGTTGTTTCCGTTCTACTGGATGACGATCACGGCGGTTAAGCCCAACCTCGAGATGACCGACTACGCCAATTTCAATCCGTTCTGGGTGGTGCATCCGACGCTCGAGCATATCCGCTACCTGCTCTTCGAGACGTCTTATCCGGGCTGGCTGCTCAACACGATCATCATCTCGACCGCCGCCACGTTCCTGTCGCTGCTGGCTGCGGTGTTCGCTGCCTATGCGATCGAACGCTTGAGGTTCTCCGGGGCGCGGCAGGTCGGCCTCGCGGTGTTCCTCGCCTATCTCGTGCCGCCTTCGATCCTGTTCATTCCGCTGTCGGTGATGGTGTTCAACCTTGGGCTTTACGACACGCCGTTCGCGCTCATCCTCACCTATCCGACCTTCCTGATCCCGTTCTGCACATGGCTGCTGATGGGTTATTTCCGCTCGATCCCGTTCGAGCTGGAAGAATGCGCGCTGATCGACGGGGCGAGCCGTTGGCAGATCCTCACCAAGATCGTGCTGCCGCTATCGGTGCCGGGCCTGATTTCCGCCGGCATCTTCGCATTCACCCTGTCATGGAACGAGTTTATCTACGCCTTGACCTTCATCCAGTCGTCCGAAAACAAGACTGTGCCGGTCGGCGTGCTCACCGAGCTCGTGCGCTCGGACGTCTATGAATGGGGGGCGCTGATGGCGGGAGCGCTGATCGGCTCGCTGCCGGTCGTGGTGCTCTATTCGTTCTTTGTCGAGCACTATGTTTCCTCGATGACCGGAGCCGTGAAGGAATAGCCAGCATCGTGATTGGGTTCGGAGGTATTCCCGGCGGCCGGGAATGCCTGGGGTAGGCATCCTGCCGGCCGAGGCTACGTTCCGGGAGGGTGTCAGCTGCCGGTGTCGGACTTCGGCGCAAATGCGCGGTCGGCAATGCGTTCTATGAAAGCGACGACCCGTTCCGGCTCGACGAATTGCGGCATGTGACCAAGCCCCTCGACAGGCTCGAAATGCAGCCCCCTGATCTTTTCCATCACCGGCCAGCCTTGAATATCGATGCCCAGCACGAGATCGGAAGCACCAAACAGAATGCCGGCCGGCATGGTGATCTCGCGATAGCGTTGCTCGATGCGGCCAAGGTCGTGCTCGATGGCCACGACATCGGTCGACGTTGCATAGAAATGGCTTGGCCTCAGCCCGCACCAGCCGCCGCCCTCGACCATATAGTCGGCCGGCGCCGTCTGCGGCGCGAAGATGAAGGCAAGCGTCGCTTCCGCATATTTGAGAGCCGCCGGGATCGCCACCGTATGAGCCATGATCCGGCGCCGCAGCGGCGACTTAATGTACAGCGGGCCGAACTTCTCGCGCGCGTCCGGCTCCAGATGGGTCAGCGGTGCCAGCAAGGCGATGCCGGAAATCGCCTCTGGATGCTCGATAGCCAGCGTCAGCGCGATGGCGCCACCCAGCGAATGACCGACGACCAGAGGCTTTTCCAGCCCAAGCGCGTCGATAAAATGCCGCACGATCTCGGCCTGCTCGGGCAGCCGTCCGCTGGCGCCCCTGGCCCGCACCGAATAGCCGGAGCCCGGACGGTCGAGCGCGATCAGCCGATAGTTCGGGCCGAACCGCCCGAACAGCGTGTGGCCGAATTGATGAAGCTGCGCGCCGAGGCCGTGCAGGAAGACGATCGGCCGCCCCTCGCCCGTCTCGACATAATGGATGCGGTTGCCGTCGATCTCGATGAATTTGCCACTGGCCGGCACCAGCCTTTCGGCCTTCGCCGCGATCCGCAGCGTCGCCAGCATCGGATAGGCTGCCACAACGAGCGCCAGCAGAAACAGCGCGCCGGGTAGCCATAGCAGAATCGATGCCGGCATGTCTTGCTCAGGCTCCAAACCGGCACGCAGCATCACCCGCCGACGGGTGCACTGCAAGGGAGGTGGCACAGGTAGATCCGTCGTTTGGCGGCATTGCCGCCGGCCGTTTGCCGCGCTATCTCAAGCGACCCGTTTGCCGGAGCCAGTCATGACCGAAATCGTCACCGCCGCCATGCTCGTCATCGGCGACGAGATTCTGTCCGGCCGCACCAAGGACAAGAACATCGGCCACCTCGCCGACATCATGACGGCGATCGGCATCGACCTGAAGGAAGTGCGCATCGTTGCGGACGAGGAAGACGAGATCGTCGCTGCGGTGAATGCGCTGCGCACCCGCTATACTTATGTCTTCACCACCGGCGGCATCGGCCCGACGCATGACGACATCACCGCCGATTCGGTTGCCAAGGCCTTTGGCGTGCCATGCGAATACGACGCCAAGGCCTACGCCCTGCTGGAGGCAAGCTACGCCGCCCGCGGCATCGAATACACCGAAGCGCGCAAGCGCATGGCGCGGATGCCGCGCGGGGCAGACCACATCGATAATCCAGTGTCGGTTGCGCCGGGCTTTCGCATTGGCAACGTCCATGTCATGGCCGGCGTGCCGGCGATTTTCCAGGCGATGCTCGACAATGTCGTGCCGACATTGCGGGCCGGCACCAAAATGCTGTCAGCAACCGTGGAATGCCCGTTCGGCGAAGGCCTGATCGGCGGGCCGCTGGGCGACATCCAGAAGGCGCATCCGGACACGATCATCGGCTCCTACCCGAAATATGGCGACGGCAAGTTCTGGACGGAACTGGTGGTGCGCGCCCGCAGCCAGCAGGCGCTGGACTCCGCACGCGCCGACGTAGAGGCTATGGTGGCGGGCTTGATCAAGGCAAGCCGAGTGGGCTGATCGGCCGGCCTGACGGAACCAGCATCGCGCAGTGACGTTTGTCACGAGTGGGATCGCCGTAAGAAGTGAGGGACTGCCATGCGCTTCAAGACCATCGTCGCCATATTGCAGAATGAACAGGATGCCGAGCGCGTCCTCGACTGCGCGATCCCGCTGGCCGGCCGATTCCAGAGCCATCTGATCGGCATCCATGCCGAGGCGCTGCCCGTGCCCTACACCTCTGCCACCGGCTTTCCGGACACCGAGTTCCTGCAGGTTTCCGCCGATATGAACCGGGAGCGCGCCGAGAAGTTGCAGGCCGCCTTTCACAGGCGCATCGAGGATTCCGGCCTGTCGTTCGAGTGGCGCAGTCTCGAGAGTTTTTCCGGCGACAGTGCGCTGACCGGCATCTCGACCGTTCGCACCGCGGACCTGATCATCGCCGCGCAGCGCGAATCGGGCAGCGATCCGAGCGCCGACGTCGACACGCTGGTCTACGATGCCGGCCGGCCGGTGCTGGTGGTGCCGCATTCGGGTCCCCTCGTCACCAGCTTCAAGCACGTGCTGCTCGCCTGGAACGGCAGCAAGGAAGCCGCGCGCGCGGCCTTCGATGCCCTGCCCTTCATCATCGAGGCCGAGAAGACGGACATCGTCGTCATCGACCCGCCGGATACGCTCGACGAGGCGCCGGAAACAGCCGGCGCAGAGATCGCCGCCTCGCTGTCCAGGCATGGCGCGACCGTCAGCGTCTCAGTGCTGAGGTCCGGCGGCGCTTCCGTTGACGACATCATCCAGACCAGGGTCGCCGAGTCGGGTGCGGACCTGCTCGTGCTCGGCGCCTACAGCCATTCCTGGCTGCGCCAGCTGCTGTTCGGCGGGGTGACGCGAACGGTGCTGCGCACCGCCCCGGTGGCGGCTTTCCTGTCGCGGTAGGTTCACAGGGATAGCTGGCAGGACAATAGCTTTGCCGCGCCCTTGCCAAAGCCAAGCCTTTCCAGTTAATTCCGCGCGCATTCCATAGGTGTCTGCGCGCGATGCGCGCTTTACGGAGTGCGCGAAAGATGTCCCTGCCCGAAAAAGCCTTCCCGGTCTCCTGGGACCAGTTCCACCGCGATGCGCGCGCGCTCGCCTGGCGGCTTGCCGGCGCCAACAAGGGGCAATGGAAGGCGATCGTCTGCATCACGCGCGGCGGCCTGGTTCCGGCCGCCATCATTTCGCGCGAGCTTGGCATCCGCATCATCGAGACGGTCTGCGTCGCCTCCTACCACGATTATACCAGCCAGGGGCAATTGCAGGTGCTGAAGGAGGTCACGCCGGCGCTGCTCGCCGATGACGGGGCCGGCGTGCTGATCATCGACGACCTCACCGACACCGGCAAGACGGCGGGCATCGTGCGCGCGATGATGCCCAAGGCGCATTTCGCCACCGTCTATGCCAAGCCGAAAGGCAGGCCGATGGTTGACACTTTCGTCACCGAGGTCAGTCAGGACACCTGGATCTATTTCCCCTGGGACATGGGCTTCACCTACCAGAAGCCGATCGCCGACGACCACGCCGGCTGATTCGCGGCAACGCCGCTTGATGCACCGAGTCCGCCCAGGGGACCTCCGCACACCGATAAAGGCGTGGCGCGACGCTGCTGCAGTCGCGCCATTAGGCTGAGATCGGCGCAGATTGACGGAATCTGGCCGATCCGTGAAACATTTTTTACTTTCATTGCTTATAATTAGCCGTAAGATTCGTGAGACGGCAAATGATTCTGGAAGCTGGGGCAAGCTTCTCCGATGTTGACGAGGCCAACGACGCACGACCATAAGGCCGAAAGGGTCCGGCGACTCTTCGGCGCGGTGCCGTCCCGCCTGCAGGTTGCAGCGCTGCCCTGGCGCGATAGCGGCGACGGCGTCGAAATCATGCTGATCACCAGCCGCGATACCGGCCGTTGGGTGCTTCCCAAGGGCTGGCCGGAAGCGAAGGAGCCGCTTTGCGAGGCGGCGGCACGCGAAGCCGGCGAGGAGGCCGGGCTGCGCGGCACGATCTCGCATCACGAGGCCGGCCGCTATTTCTATGCCAAGCTGCTGGATTCCGGCGAGGAAGTGCCGTGCGAGGTGCTGGTCTTCCCGCTGCAGGTCGACAAGGTCGCCGACCGGTGGAAGGAAAAGCGGGCACGCACCCGCAAGTGGGTCAGCGCCGCCGAGGCTGTGCGCATGGTCAACGAACCCGACCTCAGCCAGATCATCGCCCATTTCTGCGCGGATCCGCATCGGTTCTCCTGAGTCTCAGTCGCGCATAGCCTATCGCTCAGGTGCTGTGGAACGTCGTTGCCGAAGCGCCTCCACCCAGAGCCGACCCTTCCTTGCGCTCCGCTTCTATCCCCGTTATCCACATGTGTGACACACAAGATGTGGGGGTCATAAAAGCTACGCAAACGAATCCTTGACGCCGCAAAACGAGTCGCCTTTTATAGGCCATGCGCTCCTGTTGAGAGTGCGACCGGAAAAGTTTCGAGGCCGGTCTTTTTCCCGGAATATGTGCGTTTTGAGCCGCATTCCCGCCTGTTTACGAGGCCGGCGAAGGCGTGGGATTTTGAAGCCTTGGGTGGCGAAAGGGGAGGATTGTCGGACTTGAATAAATTGTCTGTTAATACTATATTTAGTGTTTGCAGGTAGGTTCGACGCTAGATAATGTAAATTTCCCTCGATCGAGGGCGTTACAAAAAGTTTTCAGTTTTGAGGGACCCACAGGGTCCGTGAGCGCGTTGGACAGCGGCCTCGCGAGAGGTTTGACCGGCAGGGCGGCGGAGCCTGTGAAGATGAGAGCCGGCGGTTTTCGAACGCCGGCAGGCGGCGGACATGCGCGTTTCGTCAAGAGGGCAGAAATCCTCTGGGAAAAGCGCTATATGTAGACAAAAGGGACCGGACCAATGCGCATCGAGCGTCGTTTCACCAAACCAGGACAATCTGCCTATTCGGAGATCGAATTCCGCAAGGCGCTTTCGGAGATCAAGAATCCGGATGGCTCGGTGGTGTTCCGCTTGGACAACATCGACGTGCCGGCGCAGTTCTCCCAGGTTGCCGCCGATATCCTGGCGCAGAAATATTTCCGCAAGGCGGGTGTTCCCGCACGGCTGAAGAAGGTCGAAGAGACGCAAGTCCCCTCCTTCCTGTGGCGCTCGGTCGCCGACGAGGCTGAACTGGCCAAGCTGCCGGAAGCCGAGCGCTACGGTTCCGAGACCGACGCCCGCCAGGTCTTCGACCGGCTTGCCGGTACCTGGACCTATTGGGGCTGGAAGGGCGGCTACTTCAAGTCGGAGGAAGACGCGAGCGCCTTCCGCGACGAGCTCGCCTATATGCTGGCCACCCAGCGCGTCGCGCCGAACTCGCCGCAATGGTTCAACACCGGCCTGCACTGGGCCTATGGCATCGACGGCCCGAGCCAGGGCCACTTCTATGTCGACCCGTTCACCGGCAAGCTGACCAAGTCGAAGTCTTCCTACGAGCATCCGCAGCCGCATGCCTGCTTCATCCAGGGCGTGCAGGACGACCTCGTCAATGAAGGTGGCATCATGGACCTGTGGGTGCGTGAGGCGCGCCTGTTCAAATACGGCTCCGGCACCGGCTCCAACTTCTCGTTCCTGCGCGGCGAAGGCGAAAAGCTGTCGGGCGGCGGTCGTTCGTCGGGGCTGATGAGCTTCCTCAAGATCGGCGACCGCGCGGCGGGCGCCATCAAGTCGGGCGGCACGACGCGTCGCGCCGCGAAAATGGTCATCGTCGACGCCGATCATCCCGATATCGAGGAATTCATCGACTGGAAGGTCAATGAGGAGCAGAAGGTCGCCTCGCTGGTCACCGGCTCGAAGATCGTCAAGAAGCATCTCGAAGCGATCATGAAGGCCTGCATCAACTGCGAAGGCAATGGCGACGACTGCTTCGACCCGGCGGTCAACACCGCGCTGAAGCGCGAGATCAAGGCGGCCAAGAAGGACGCGGTGCCGGAGAACTACATCTACCGCGTCATCCAGTTTGCAAAGCAGGGCTACACCTCGATGTCGTTCAAGACCTACGACACCGACTGGGATTCGGACGCCTATCTCACGGTTTCCGGCCAGAATTCCAACAATTCGGTGTCGCTGAAGGACGATTTCCTGCGCGCCGTCGAGCAGGACGGCGACTGGCATCTCACCGCCCGCAAGGACGGCAAGGTACTGAAGACGCTGAAGGCGCGCGATCTCTGGGAAAAGATCGGCTATGCCGCCTGGGCATCGGCCGATCCGGGCCTGCATTTCAACACGACGATGAACGACTGGCACACCTGCGCCTCGGCCGGTGCGATCCGGGCGTCCAACCCGTGCTCGGAATACATGTTCCTCGACGACACCGCCTGCAATCTGGCCTCGATCAACCTTCTGCCCTACCGCAATGCCGACGGCACGATCGACATATCAGCCTACGAGCACACGGTGCGGCTGTGGACCATGGTGCTGGAAATCTCCGTCATGATGGCGCAGTTCCCGTCGAAGGAGATCGCCAAGCTTTCCTACGAGTACCGCACGCTCGGCCTCGGCTATGCCAATATCGGCGGCCTGCTGATGACCTCGGGCATTCCCTATGATTCCGACGAGGGCCGCGCCATCTGCGCCGCCCTCACCGCGATCATGACCGGCACGGCCTATGCCACTTCGGCCGAAATGGCCGCCGAGCTCGGCGCCTTCCCCGACTACGACCGCAACGCGCAGAACATGCTGCGCGTCATGCGCAACCACCGCCGCGCGGCCTATGGCGAAAGGGACGGCTACGAGAAGCTAGCCGTCAACCCGGTGCCGCTGGTCGCCTCCGATCTCAGGCAGCAGGAGCTTGCCGACCATGCCAAGGCCGCCTGGGACCGCGCCATCGAGCTCGGCGAGGAGCATGGCTACCGCAACGCGCAGGCAACGGTGATCGCGCCGACCGGCACGATCGGCCTGGTGATGGATTGCGACACCACCGGCATCGAGCCCGACTTCGCGCTGGTAAAATTCAAGAAGCTCGCCGGCGGCGGCTATTTCAAGATCATCAACCGCGCGGTGCCCGAAGCGCTGCGCACGCTCGGCTATTCCGAGGCCCAGATCGCCGAGATCGAGGCCTATGCCGTCGGCCACGGCAATCTCAACCAGGCGCCGGGCATCAACCCCGGCTCGCTCAAGGCAAAAGGCTTTACCGACGAAAAGATCGCAGCACTCAATGCCGCGCTGAAGTCGGCCTTCGACATCAAATTCGTCTTCAACCAGTGGACGCTGGGCGCTGACTGGGTGAAGGAGACGTTCGGCTTCACCGACGAGCAGCTCAATGATTTCTCGTTCGAGATGCTGCCGGCGCTGGGCTTTTCGAAGAAGGACATCGAGGCCGCCAACATCCATGTCTGCGGGGCGATGACGCTGGAAGGCGCGCCGTTCCTGAAGGCCGAACACCTGCCGGTGTTCGACTGCGCCAGCCCGTGCGGCAAGATCGGCAAGCGTTCGCTGTCGATCAAAAGCCACATCATGATGATGGCGGCGGCGCAGCCCTTCATCTCCGGCGCCATCTCCAAGACCATCAACATGCCGAACGACGCGACGGTGGAAGACGCCAAGGGCGCCTACATGCTGTCGTGGAAGCTGGCGCTGAAGGCCAACGCGCTCTATCGCGACGGCTCGAAGCTGTCGCAGCCGCTCAACGCCTCGCTGCTTGCCGACGTCGAAGACGACGAGGACGAAGCCATCGAGCAGCTGATCGCGGCGCCGGCCGCACAGCGCGCCGTGCAGGTGACCGAGAAGATCGTCGAGCGCGTCGTCGAGCGTCTCTACCGCGACCGCGAGAAACTGCCGAACCGCCGCAAGGGCTATACCCAGAAGGCGGTCGTCGGCGGCCACAAGGTCTATCTGCGCACTGGCGAGTTTGATGACGGCCGTATCGGCGAGATCTTCATCGACATGCACAAGGAAGGTGCCGCCTTCCGGGCGATGATGAACAACTTCGCTATCGCCATCTCGCTCGGCCTGCAATATGGCGTGCCGCTCGACGAATATGTCGAGGCCTTCACCTTCACCAAGTTCGAGCCGGCCGGCATGGTGCAGGGCAACGACGCCATCAAGAACGCCACGTCGATCCTCGACTACGTGTTCCGCGAACTGGCTGTCTCCTATCTCGGCCGCCACGATCTCGCCCATGTCGACCAGTCGGATTTCGACAAGACGGCACTCGGACGCGGCATCAATGAAGGCAAGGCGACGCCCTTCTCCAAGGGCCTGACCCGCGGCGCCTCGCCGGTCAAGCTGGTGTCGGGCATGGGCGCCGAGCCGAAAGGCTTTGCGGGTTCCGGTTCCGGAACTCCAGCCCGTACCGCCCCGACCGCTTTCTCCGGCTCCAACGTGCTGACGCTAAAACCGGCAAGCGACGAAGCCGTCGCCTACAAGCGCGACTACGAGGAGCGCGCCAGGGAACTGGTCGAGGACATCGTCTACGCGGAAGCGTCCGACCCGACGGAGCTGTTCACCGACGAGGCGGCGAAGGAAGCAGCCGAAGCAAAAGCGCTTGCCGCCAACCGGCGCCAGCAGTCGCTGATGCAAGGCTACACCGGCAACGAATGCTCGGAATGCCACAACTTCACGATGGTGCGGAACGGGACTTGCGAGAAGTGCGATACTTGCGGGGCCACGAGCGGGTGTAGCTGAGGAGCTGAGGTCGCGCCCTCCCTTCTCCCCTTGTGGGAGAAGGTGGCCGAGCGAAGCTCGGTCGGATGAGGGGTGCTCCAGCTTGGCACCGGCGGCGCTCCGTCCAACACCCCTCAACCGTCTCGGCGCTCCGCGCCGAGCCACCTTCTCCCACAGGGGGCTAGCGTGCGCACACATCTGATTTGGCGGGGATTAGTTTGGATTTGCAAGAGCGAAGCCCTCGGCGATGGCGTGGAAGCGTTTTAGCCCATTGGAGAAG